>BNTS01000026.1 GCA_025996775.1 Bacteroidia bacterium
GTACTCGTCTCATAAGCTATATTATTAATGTTAATACTCTGTTATTCTCGCAAATACAAAGTTAACTAAAATGATATAGCTTTTTTTGCTATTCAACTGGAGTTTCCGATTTCAAACATAGGAACTTATATAAAATATTGTGGGACAAATTTGCAGGCTGTTGACAGTATCGGTTTTACCCGCCGCCAAGAAGTGGAAATACTGGTTATTCAACCCCGTTACATAAAACCCCGGAGTTTAGTAAAGGTATGTCCCTGTTGTGGTTTAAAGAATGAAGGAGACTTCCCATCTAACGTAGCGGCTCCAATCCAATATGGTGCAAGCGTAAAAACAATCGTAAGTTATTTGTCGGTCTTCCAATATTTATCCTACCAACGGATAAAAAAACTCTTGAGTGACTTGTTCCATTTGCCTGTATCAGAAGGAAGCATAGACAATATGTTGGAGGTAGAGCAGCAAGGCAGAAAGAGCTTACAAGGAAATCCAAAAGCGTATAGGCGGAGAAAAAGTAGTCGGTTCGGATGAGACTGGCTGCCGTGTGGGTGGTAAGAAACATTGGATTCATGTTTGGCAGAACAAATTCCAAACGTTTATAGTGGCTTATGTAAGTAGAGGCCATAAGGTGATAGAGGAGTATTTTTCCTAAAGGTTTTCCTCATTCCTGTTATGTAAGCGATTGTTGGGCTTCCTAATTGAAAACAAAAGCCCGGAGGCACCAATTGTGTATAGCCCATTTGTTGCGCGAACTATTGAATTTTTTGAGAAGAGCTTAGGCTGCCAATGAAACGTCAAAATGAAGGAGTTGTTTTATCGGGCTTTAGAAGTGAAACGCAATTTGCGTACAGAAGATTACCTTATGCCCTCTGTAGAAGTTACCACCTTGCATAGGGAATTAGACGCATTATTAGCCGTAGATAGTTCGGCATTCCATCCAAAGGAGCAGGCTTTTATTCAACGGCTGATAAAACATAAAGAAGGCATCCTTGCTTTTCTTACCCATCCGGAAGTTCCGGTGGACAACAACGCTTCTGAACGAGCCATACGAAATGTGAAGGTCAGACCAAAGTATCCGGTCAGTTCCGTAATAAAGAAGGCAAGGGAGCTGACCGATTTGCCAGGATTCGTTCTGTTATTGATACCTCTATCAAAAACGGACAGGGAGTTTATCCCATATTATCCAGCTTGGCTAATTGTTGATTTTTGGCTTTCCTTTATTCAACCTGAGTAGTTACCTATTTAATAAAGTTGTAATATTAGCGTTCGAAAATAGTTTAAAAAATGGACATAAGTGCAATATTATCCTATATTTGTAGTCAAATTCTCATAGTAACTTTAAAGAATAACATGTATTATGCAAAACAGACGTGACTTTTTGAAGCAAGCTTCTCTCATGCTTGCTGGAGGTATTGTAGTACCTCAATTGATAACTTCCTGTGGTGGAAAAGCTGCTGTTCCCGGTAAGAATATTGGTCTCCAACTCTATTCGCTTCGCGAGATGGTGAAGGACGAAGGAATACAGAAGGTACTCGAAGTTGTTGCCAAGATGGGCTACACAGCCGTTGAAGCAGCCGATTACAATGATGGCAAAATCTACGGATTAACTCCTGCTGATTTTAAGAAGAGACTGAGCGACTTAGGCTTGAAATGCACTAGCGCTCACCTGAGTCAGACCTACACCAAAGAAACTGAGGGCGAAGTAATGGCTTGGTGGGACAAGGCTATCGCTGCTCACAACGAAGTAGGGGTGAAGTACCTCGTTCAGCCTTGGATGGCGACGAATGAACAAACAACGTTGGACGACATTAAGTTGTATTGCAACTATTTCACCTCCGTAGGTTATAAGACAGCTGCTGCCAGCATCGCCTTTGGTTATCACAACCACAACTTCGAGTTCCGTGAAATTGACGGCCAACTGATCTACGATTACATGTTGGATAATGTAAGTCCGAACCATGTATTCTTTGAATTGGATGTTTACTGGTGTGGTGTAGGTGGCGGCGACCCCGTTGCTTATCTGAAAAACCGCCCCAGCCAGTTCAAGGCTATTCACATCAAAGACGAGAAAGAAATCGGAGCCAGTGGCAAAATTGATTTCAAACCTATCTTCGATCAAATGAAAGCCAACAACATCAAAGACTGGTATGTGGAAGTTGAACAATATACCAATAATAATCCTGTAGCCAGCGTTCAGGAAAGTTATGACTTCCTTGCTAAGGCTGACTACGTGTATTGATTAAAAAGACCGGCAGACTTCATCTGAAATGAAGTCTGCCGGTCTTTTTTTATTTGTTGGTGAGGAAGAGGTCTAACATGCGGTGGGCGGCTACAAAAGAGCTTATAATGTATTAAAATCATACCATCATAATAAAGGGTGGCAAAAATACCGTCCTCTGCAAAAGAATCCCGGGAAAACACATCTCCAGGGTTTACCAGATTACTTTGGCAAAAATATGGATACATTCAACTTATGGATACCGATTAGAGAAGCATGCTGAAAAAGAAAAGGTTATCTTTGACCAAATTTCTCTCTATCAACTGAAAATAGAAGTGGCTTCACCTACTTATGATAAAGCAACTATACTGGGGCTGATTTAACGGCATCGTCACCCAAGCACGAGCGGTTGGCAATTAATTTAATATTGTTCCTTCTCGTTGGGGAAGTCTTCGCGTTTGACGTCTTCTACATAAGCTTGTACAGCGCTTGTTATCACTTCCTTCAGGTTGGCATACCTGCGCAGGAAGCGGGGCGAGAAGCCTTCTGTTATTCCCAGCATATCGTGCATTACAAGCACCTGCCCGTCTACTCCATTGCCGGCGCCTATACCAATGATTGGAATAGAAAGCTCGGAGGCCACGCGAGCGGCCAGTGTAGCGGGAATCTTCTCAAGCACAATAGCAAAGCAACCAATTTCCTCTAATAGATGAGCATCGCTGACAAGTTTATTAGCTTCGGTCTCTTCTTTGGCGCGAACCGTATAGGTTCCAAATTTATTGATAGATTGGGGCGTAAGTCCCAAATGCCCCATGACGGGGATACCGGCCGTCAGGATACGCTCTACCGACTCGCGAATTTCCGCCCCGCCTTCCAATTTGATGCAATCGGCATGCGTTTCTTTCATCACCCGCACGGCCGAGCTAAGAGCCTCCTTTGAATTTCCCTGATACGTGCCAAAAGGCAAGTCTACTATTACCAATGCTCGCTTTACGGCTTTCATCACCGACTTACCATGATAAATCATCTGATCTAATGTAATAGGAAGCGTCGTGACATTTCCGGCCATCACATTTGAGGCTGAGTCTCCCACAAGGATGACATCCATCCCTGCTTCATCAATAATTTTGGCCATAGAATAATCGTATGCCGTTAGCATCGATATCTTTTCTCCCCTCTGTTTCATCTCAATAAGGCGATGCGTAGTCACCTTCCTGTCCTCTAAATCTCTTTTTGCTACTGACATAAGTACTGAGTTTCTTAATTAACACGTCGCAAAGATAGCGATTATATTCACAAACAAAATTTAGAGAACGTCATTTTTCATTTGTCAATTAAAAATAGTTAAAATGACTCCCTTTTGTCAGGAAAAGGAGCTTTTTTGTGTTACGAGAAATTCGGAGTTTCGAACAAAACGGCCAAAAATAATGGATATGTAAAGCTTTTGTCGATATTTAGGAAAAATATTTTGAAAAGACGGCTTCTTTTGGGGAAATCATTTAGATGATTTCCGGATGTCATCAGCATAATTTGGAAATTTCATTTAGATCATTTTTAAAATCATCTAAATGATTTTCTGAAGAGATGAGGATGAATTGTGAATAGTGTTTAATATTAGTTATTATTTGGTTAACATTAAGATCTGTTAATATTTATAATGCCCTTAAATCCCTTGAGCATCTTAATGACGTTATGGCAGCCATTGAAAGGAAAATACAAATAGTAGAGCATCATTCCCGCTCCCTACTTTCAATTTTCAATTTTCAACTCATTATTGCTGTCTTTTTGTATTTGCCAAACCTGCAAATCCTTGCATTTTTCGTGTTAAAAGCCCAAATTCGCCTCAAAAATCGAAGAAAAAAAAGACCATTTTTTGACATTCTGTCAATTCTGACATTCTGCTATTTTTGACCCTTAGTTTGATAGTTTCCGCAAAAGTAAGAAGTTGAAAACCTCCGACAAGAAATATCGTTGTTACTATATGGTTTTACGACAATTACATTTAATGTTAAAGATTTTTTCCGGACATCAGTACAATGCATTGCGTCTCTACAAACAAAAAGATACGATATCCGTAAGTTCTTCCAAGACATTCCCCAGCGGTGCCTCTTAGTTGATAAATAATTATTCATTAACAAAGAAAAGGTTTGCTCTCAAAGCAAACCTTTTCTTTTATTTATAGCTTGTTGATTTATTTTTTCCAAAGCTTGCTCATGTCTTCGAGGGTTTTGCCTTTGGTTTCGGGAACCCATTTCCATACGAACAGGGCTGCCAAGACGCAGACAGTTCCATATAGACCGTAAGCTACGATGGGACTGAAACTATAGAGTGCCGGAAATGTGGATGAGACAATAAAGTTGAAAACCCACTGGAAAGCAACAGCAATCGCAACAGCCTGGCCACGAATAGTATTGGGAAATATCTCTGAAATCAACACCCAACAAATAGGCCCCCACGACATCATGAAGAAAGCTGCATAGAAGATAATGGAGACAACAGGTAGAATACCTGAAATACCCAAATGTGCACTGATGGCAACAGCAAAAGCACCGATAGCCATCCCTATTGAGCCGATAATTAATAGAGGTTTGCGTCCGAATTTATCGACAGTCACTATAGCTATTACTGTAAAGACAATGTTTACGATACCCATAATAACTGTTGCCCGCATTCCATCTACGCCTACGGTATCGAATATTCGTGCCGAATAATAAAGCACTGCATTGATACCAATGACTTGTTGGAATACTGATAATAAGATACCAATCACTATCAAGCCCAAACCATAGGCCAGCAATTTCTCTTTTTTCTCTTGACTGGCTGCCTTAATTTCTCCCAAAATTTGCTGTGCTTTTTCTACACCGTTTACTTTCGTAAGTACCCTTAAAGCTTCGGGTTCCTGACCAATCATAGTCAGATAACGAGGAGTCTTGGGAACAAACAACAGTAAAAAGGCAAAAACTGCAGCGATCACCGCCCCCGAACCGAACATATAACGCCAACCTGTGGATATGGTCCATGCATCGGATGAAGGATCAACGGAAGAAATACCTGAAACTGGATCCGTGTTAATAATAGGATTGGTGTGATTGCCAATAATCAGATAATTGACAAAATAAACCACCAACATACCAAAAATGATGGCAAACTGGTTGCATGACACCAAGGTTCCGCGTATACTTGACGGTGCAATTTCAGCAATATACATGGGTACAATAGCTGATGCCAAACCGATACCCAAACCACCTATCAAACGGTAGAAGTTGAACGAAATCAGTGTGCTGAGAGAGCCAACTACATCCGTATGAAGGCTAAATTCGGGATGATAACACCCAAGCGCCGACAGAAAAAACAGCAAAGAAGCGATACGTAACGAATTACGACGTCCGATGCGTGTGGCAAAAAAGCCCGAAATAGCAGCACCTATCACGCAACCAATCAATGCGCTTGAAGATGTAATACCGTGCAATAATGTGGTATATTGAAAATCAGTAGCTAATAAGAAAAATCCTTCAAGCCCTTTTTCTGCCCCATTAATTACAGCGGTATCATACCCGAAAAGCAGACCACCGAGGGTAGCAACTAAAGTAATTAAAACGATATAACCTAAGTTATACTCTCTTTTGTTTCCCATGGTATTAGATTTACAAGTTGCTTTAGATGTATAGGTTGATAAGCATCTCGTACAACTCCTGTTTGCCGCTTATTTGCTTGGGCTCGCCGCTCTTAAGAGCAATGTTACGCAGGTCTTCCAGTGTCAGCTTGCCGTTTTCAAAAGCTTTGCCGTCGCCACTGTCGAATGAAGCGTAACGCTCTTTGCGCCATTTCTTGTAGTCTGAATTTTCGAGGATATCTGCTGCAATGAGTAGGGCACGGGCAAACATGTCCATTCCTCCGATATGTGCCAGGAATATATCTTCCAAGTCGGTAGAGTTACGACGGGTTTTTGCATCGAAGTTAGTACCGCCGGTAGTTAGTCCACCTCCTTCGAGGATAACGAGCCATGCCTGCGTCAGTTCGTATATGTCTGTCGGGAACTGGTCGGTATCCCATCCATTCTGGTAGTCGCCACGGTTAGCATCGATACTGCAAAGCATGCCTGCATCCGCGGCTACCTGTAGCTCGTGCTCGAAGGTGTGACCGGCCAGGGTAGCGTGGTTTACTTCAATATTGATGGCGAAATCCTTATCCAATCCGTAATGGCGGAGGAAGCCAATTACCGTTTCCGTATCGTAGTCGTACTGATGTTTGGTGGGTTCCATAGGCTTGGGTTCAATCAGGAAGGTTCCCTTGAAGCCATTCTTGCGCCCATAATCTCGAGCCACGGTAAGTAATTGAGCCAGATGGTCTTTCTCGCGCTTCATATCCGTGTTCAAGAGGCTCATATAGCCTTCGCGACCTCCCCAGAATACATAATTCTCACCCTTCAGAGCGATACATGCGTCGATAGCATTCTTGATTTGGGTAGCAGCGTCGGCTACTACGGCAAAGTCAGGATTTGTACCGGCTCCGTTCATATAACGTTTGTTACTGAATACGTTGGCTGTAGACCAAAGGAGCTTCTTGCCTGTAGCTGCCTGAAGTCCTTTCGCATATTCTACCATCGTAGCAAGCCTCTTCTCAAACTCAGCCAGTGAAGAGCCTTCGTCTACCACGTCTACATCGTGGAAACAGTAGTAGGGGATATTACACTTGGTTAGAAATTCGAAGGCTGCATCCATCTTTAACTTAGCTCGCGTGATAGGGTCGGAAGAATTGTTCCATGGGAATATCTTCGTGCCGGGACCAAACGGGTCGCCTCCTTCAGCGCAAAGCGTATGCCAATAGGCCATAGCAAAGCGGAGATGGTCTTTCAGGGTTTTACCCAGAACAACTCTGTTCTCATCATAATAATGGAAGGCTAACGGATTCTTTGATTTAGGACCTTCAAATGCGATTTCCCCTATTCCGGGAAAAAACTCGGTGTTTCCTTTGTAGTAACTCATGATTGTAATTATTAATTATAAATTATTTAATGTGTTTGATAATAAATTCTTCCAGGTAGAGTAGGCGCCAAAATAAGCGTCAGACTTAAAAGCATCAGGCTCAATAACCTCTATCTTCTTTAGGGAGGCAAAGGCTTCTTCGGGTGATGCGAAGATGCCGGCGCCTATTCCGGCTCCCTTGGCGGCTCCAACGGCGCCGTTGGTGTCATAAAGTTCTATGACGGCTCCTGTAATACTTGCCAAAGCTTCTTTGAATATGGGACTGAGGAACATATTGGCATTTCCGGCACGAATCACACTGATGTCGATGCCCATTTCGTTCATAATCTCCATACCGTATTTGAAGGAGAATACAATTCCCTCCTGAGCAGCACGTGCGATATGTTCCTTTCGGTGGATATTGAAGTTCAATCCGTTTATAGAGCAAGAAGTTTCCTTATTCTCCAACATTCGTTCCACACCGTTTCCAAAGGGAAGGATGGAAAGGCCTTCGGAGCCTATGGCTACGGTTGCCGCCAACTTATTCAGATCATTGTAGGTGATACCTTCGGGGGCTATGTATCGCTTTATCCACGAATTGAGGATACCTACTCCGTTGATGCAGAGTAAAACACCCAGACGAGTCTGTTCCGTGGAGTGGTTTACATGTGCAAAGGTATTCACGCGCGAAAGGGTGTCGTAATTAATTTGATCGTTTACTCCATAAACTACGCCGGATGTGCCTGCCGTAGCAGCTATCTCTCCGGGATTTAGTACATTGAGTGAAAGGGCATTATTAGGTTGGTCACCGGCACGGTAGGTAACGGGCGTACCTTTCTTCAAGCCCAGTTCCGTGGCTACTGATTCCAGCAGCTCGCCTTGTAAACCGAAAGTAGGACGAATAGTAGGAATCAAGTCTTCCGAGAAGCCGAAATAGTTCATAATGTTTTCCGACACTTTGTTTTCCTTGAAATCCCAGAAGATGCCTTCCGAAAGACCGGACACGGTAGTTACGATATCCCCCGTCAGACGCATGGCAATAAAATCGCCGGGAAGCATAAACTTATGCACTCGTTCGAACAATTGAGGTTCGTTATCCTTTATCCAAGCCAGTTTGGCCGCTGTAAAATTTCCCGGTGAATTGAGCAAGTGTGAAAGGCATTTCTCCTCGCCAATCGTGCGGAAAGCACGTTCGCCATACGGAACGGCGCGACTGTCACACCAGATAATAGAAGGGCGCAATACCTCCTGATGCTTATCTACCAGCACCAGACCATGCATTTGGTACGAGATGCCGATGGCTTTAATATCTTCTCCCTGGATAGCGGCTTGATGAATAGCACCTTTGATGGCTAACTTCAAATACGACCACCAACTCTCTGGGTCTTGTTCTGCCCAACCGGGTTTGATAGCTGTAATGGGGGCTTCGTCCTTTGGAAAGAACTCTGAGGCAACGGTAAGACCGCTTTCCTGGTCAACAATAGAAGCTTTTATCGACGAGCTTCCAATATCACATCCTAATAGATACATGGTTTAATTATTATAAAGTGGTTAGTTATTCAATTTTGAATGTAGTTTCTTGTATTTCACTTTATCGAAGCGATAAAAACGAGCTGAGCGGTGGGAAACCCCTTTTTCCGTTTCCTCCGTTTGGATTACATACTCCAGTGAATTGAGTTTCTTGTGAAAATTACGCGCATCGATGTTCTTGTCGTAAATTATCTCGTAGGTACGTCGAAGTTGATAGGCGGTAAATAAAGTCGGAAGATAATGAAAGACAATGGAAGGCTCCATATCCAGCCATACCCGAATTTCCTTTACAGCTTCAGCTACAATCTTTTCGTGGTCGAAAGGCAGGCGTGGCAAGTTGGCAACAGGCATCCATTGCGCCTTCCCATATTTCTCCTCCAGCATGATCTTTCGCACTTTGCAAAGCGCCAGATAGCCCACAGTTACAATTCGCCCAATCTTGAGTTTGGATGCATTCTCCAGCCACAATACGTCTTCTTTATTGGATGTTCTATCGGGCGAACCAAAGCACCGGAATTGTTTCAATCTCACTCGCTTCAGACCTGTTGCCTCATTCAGCACGCGATAGGCTGCTTCATCCAGGTCTTCCTCTTCATAAATCAGGCTACCAGGTAGCTTATACTCTGTCTTTCCTGTTCCGGCATTCGTGCGTTCCGTCAGTAAAACACAAAGCTGTTCATCGTACACACCCAGCAAAACACAGTCAATAGACACATGCGGATACAACATTTCCTTGCTTTTCCTACTCAACAACATGATATTAAATTAAAGTACGGTGCAAATATAAATATTTTTCGGATATACAATATAAATAAATGAAAAATTATAATATAATAACATACTAATTATCTGTCAATTTATTATCGTATAAAATACGCTAACATAAACTGTGGATAACGTAATTACTACATTTAGTGAGTGATTTTTCTTTCGGCCCAATAAACGCCGAGGAGGATGAGGGCGGCGCCGAGGAGGGCAATGGGGGTAATTGTTTCGTGGATGAAGATGTAGGAGGTTATGAGGGTGATGATTGGGGTTAGGTAGATGTAGTTGGTGGTGCGGATGGCGCCCAGATTCTTGACGGCCATGTTCCATAGGATATAGCATAGCATGGAGGCGATGAGGCCGAGGAATAACATATTACTGACCACTAAAGGATGGAAAAGGATTTTAGTGTCGGTAACAAGCGGCGAGAAAATGAAGGCAGGAAAAAGGGTGAGTAGTCCGTAAAAGAACACTTTCCGGGTGATGAACAGGATGGGATAGCGCGTATCTATCCGCTTGAGGATGATGGTGTAGAACCCCCACATGGTAGCTGCAATAATGGTAAGTATATCACCCAAAGGGTTTAGTTTCAGGATATAATTGCCATTGAATACGACAAGCGCTACTCCCAACAGGGCAATAAGTGAACCATATATCAATGTCTTCCGAAGGCGTTCGCCCTTCACAAACAAGTGAGACAAGAAAGCCGTAATCAGAGGAGCCGTACATATAATAAGAGCTACATTTGAGGCTAAGGTATATTTAAGTGCTGAGTTTTCAGCTATGAAATAATACGAGCCTCCGGTTATGCCCAGACTGAGGAGCAGCAATTCGTCTTTCCAATTATCAGCCCAAAGCTTTTTCGGACAGAAGAACCAGATGGCGATGTAAGCCATCAGGAAACGATAGAAAAAGATACTCACCGGCGTAAGCCCGTGCTGAAGAAGTACTTTGGTAGATACAAACGTAGCCCCCCAAACTATCGTCACAAATAAAGCCAGTAAATGATAATACGTATTACCTTTCATAATGTTTAGACAATTTTCACGGGCGCAAAGTAACAGAAAAATATAGGAATAGCGATAATCTTGTACGGTTTCTTTATCTTTGTATCCGAATGAAAGGTAAAAAGAAGACAATAGGCAGGCGGATTTTGATCTGGATCAGGAACTTTGTTTTGTTTCTGTTTCTAAGCAGTTTGCTGGCGGTGGTAGCGTTGCGGTTTATTCCTGTTTATTATACACCGCTGATGTTTATTCGCGTGTATGAGCAGAAAAAAGCGGGAAAGGAGGCCAAGATAGATCATCATTGGGTACCCATTTCTGAGATAAACAATTCGTTGGTATTGGCCGTTTGTTCTTCGGAAGACAATCGATTTATGACGCATAAAGGTTTTGACTTTGAGCAGATAGACAAGGCGCGTGAGGAAGCTGAGAAGGGGAAGCGTGTACGCGGTGCCAGCACCATCTCTCAGCAGACAGCCAAGAATGTTTTCCTTTGGCCCGGAAAAACCTACGTGCGCAAAGGATTTGAGGCATACTTTACTGTCTTGATTGAACTGATATGGAGCAAAGAACGCATCATGGAAGTTTATTTAAACTCGATTGAAATGGGAGACGGTATTTATGGCGCTGAAGCTGTAGCCTTGGCTCACTTCGGGAAACATGCCGTCAAACTGTCGAGGAATGATTCTGCTCTGATTGCAGCTACCCTTCCCAATCCCAGGCAACGCAATTCCGCTAAACCTTCAAAGTATATGCTGACACGGCAAGCGCAAATCCTTTCGCTTATGAATAAGATTGGAGTTATTGATATAGGGCACAAATGAATGCTTTTGAATATACTGATTCAGGCCGGATAGGCTATGCCGAAGCGCTGGAGATGCAAACGGCTGCCTTCGAGGCTTTGCTACAAACCAGGCAAACAGGCGAAGCAGGTACAAACCACCTTTTCTTCTGTGAGCATCAGCCTGTTCTTACCTTGGGCAAGAGCGGGAAAGAAACCAATCTGCTTGTTTCCGAAGCGTTTCTTTCGTCTAAAGGTATCACCCTTTTCCATACCAACCGGGGTGGAGATATTACTTACCACGGCCCCGGACAAATCACTGCCTATCCGGTGTTCAATCTGGAGTACTGGAAACTGGGATTGAGACAATATATATATGTATTAGAGGAAATCGTCATTCGCTTCCTTTCCTGCTATGGGATAACAGGGCAGCGATTAGAAGGTGCTACCGGCGTGTGGATAGATGCATCCACAAAACGCGCCCGCAAGATATGCGCTATTGGCGTACGCAGTAGCCGCTTTGTGACAATGCACGGCCTTGCCCTTAATATCAACACAGACCTTACCGGCTTCTCTCTCATCAACCCCTGCGGATTTATAGATAAAGGCGTTACTTCGCTCGAAAAGGAATTAGGAGCCGTGCAGGACTTTGCCGAAGCTAAAAAAAGGCTTCATGCCTTGTTTACGGATTATTTCCCTCCTCAGGCTGGGGAGTAGGTGTGACGGGCTCCGGCTTGCGACCGAACAAATCGTGGAACGACGAGAAATCTTTTTTATACATAAAGCCAAAGCCTTGCGTGGTAAGGCTTTGCTTCAGATAGCGATACATATCATTGGCATGATTATATGCCTTGAGGCGGAACCCACCTGTTCGCGTCAACAGGTATTCTATATCAAACTCACCTACAAATACATTTTTTACATTCGGATTGTTCTTGTAACCGAAATTGCCATTAAACAGCAGGCGGTTATCAAACAATTGGCTGGATAGAAGCATCTCTACCTCTGTTTCATTAAAGCCTTCCTGACTGGCACGGATATTAGTCCCAATCTGAACTTTATCGGTGATGGCGCTTAGTATGCTGGAAATCTGAGATGAGATGGCTGCCGAGGTAACGGCGCTAAACTCATTTGAACGAGTTCCGGTTCCAAATTCAGAAGGGTGGAATTTATTCAGTACCAACAGATACACGATCTGACGGGTAAGCATATCTTTGGTATTGATATAGCTTTTCACTTTCCGCTCAAGTTCGGTGTTCGAGCCGGGAAGCTCCAGATCGAAGGATACGGTAGGTTGTTGTAACATCCCTTTTATCAGCAAGACACAGTTTACGGGAATGTTAGTACGTGCGCTTTCCCCAATCAGACTGGGATCCAAGTCACCGATATTGGCTGTTACGCTATAGATAGCATCAATATTGAGGTCGGCATAGTAAGGATCTCCACGGAAGGAAACGGTACTTCCCTCACGAATCTTAAAGTCCTTGTGAATGAGCTGCTGTAGACTGAAGTTGTAGTTTCCTTTCAGGATATTGAAAGTACCATACATGCGGAGGTCCGTCTTGGTACCATACTCTATTTGAAGGCTTCCGCTACCGTAGCCTTTGATTTTATCGCCGCCAACAGGGTCCATCACAAGTTCAATGTCAGCGTCGGGAGTTACGTCGAGCGTAAAATTCATACGCAGTTCGGGGCCTGAATCTTGTTGTTGAGGCTGTTTGGGAGTTATTTCCGTAGAATCGCTCGCTACCGGCTTGTTTTTGTTTATAAAAGTGATGAAATCGTAGGCTGTAGCCGTAGATCTACCCATGAAATTGATGCCGACAGTCGTTTTAGGATTGCTTTGCATATTGATGTCGAAGTTTATAAGCTTCTCATTTCCTTTGATAGTTCCGGTTCCACTGCCAAACATTGTACCGTACAACAGGGGACTTTGTTTTTCCTGTGCGTTATATACCAGCAGATTGGCAGCCTGAATATCTACATCGAACTCCAGATCGTAGAAGTAGCGATGGCGCAAATCGGCATTCACTCTACCCATATTACCGTAGGAATCGTACAGATGACCGTTCTTCATACTGATGAGACCGGGCTCTATATGAATAGCATCGGAAAAAGTATAATAGGTATTGAGGAATTCAATGCCGAAGCCTCCATCCTTGATATAGGCTTCCCCCTCCAGATCAATGTTGCTGAAAGAGCCAAAGAGATGCACATCTCCGGAGCCTCGTCCCTTTAATCCCGTTACTACACCATCCAAAAATGTATGCAGGAAAGCAATATTGAGATTATCTGCGTCGAAGTGCAAATCGAGTCCATCGTTAGGACCTACAGGATAAACATAGCCGTTTACAGCCGTATTTGCAGTGTCGCCTGATATGATATTTCCATTCATCAGGATGCCCTGACCAATAAAATCATATTGGCTTTTAAGGTGTAGGTCTCCCAGCTCTACCTGGTTGAAAGAGAAGTCTTTTACCAGCAAGTCGTCTGTCTGTATCATTTTGCTGTTAAACAAGTCGCTAACGAGAAAAGAGCCGGTGGCTTGTCCTCCAAATTGCAGGATGGGGATGTTCAGGATGTCGAAGATATAGCTAAGTTCTATCTCTTTGAGGTCTAACTGGAGATTGTCTTGCGGGTTCTTCGATACAGAGCCATTTATTCGAAGGTACTGAGCATCGTGGGTGAGCGAGAAATGGTGGATATCCGTCTTTCCTCCCTTCAAGCTGATGTCGGCATCGTGTATGCTCCAGATGCTATCGTTTATTATCAGGGGCGATTCAGCGAAGTGGATGTCGGTACGAAGGCCGGTGGGCTTGTTGGCTTCATCTGTCTCTTCGGTGAAAAGGGCCGAGGCTGCAAGGCTGGCCTCGAAGCGTCGCTCTTTGTTATTGGCCCAGTGGAAGAGGCTCTCTATCTTGTTATCCTTGGCGTCTGCCTGCAGGTCTATGAAGTTGCGTAAGCCTTTGTTGCCTACATTGGTGGCCCGAAGCTTAAGACTTATCTTATCCAGGGGATTCTCGCAGGTGAGGTATAGCGACTCGACTTGCGTCTTTCCTACAGCAAATCGGGGAGCTACCACTTCGAGCCTGAACTTATTGAAGCGGTTATTATAGTGCCCCATGATGCGAACCGGCTGTGTGAGTGTAACGGGAAGCTTTAGTGTTTGCGAGAGGATTTCCGTGTTCTCTACCGTGAGCAGAAGGGAGAAGTTATTTTCTTTGGCAGGACGCTCCTTTTGCGTGGCATTGATTAGTGCCGGTACGTAGCCTTTAAACGTTGTCATAAAGCCGGGTATCAGCGTGGCGAATGAATATACACCGCTCACTTCTCCGTTTATAAGGTCGGAGGTTAGCGTCAGGCGCTTGTCGGTTTCAGTGCCTGATGTGGTTATTTTTAGCTGCTTGAGGAAGAAATCGCTGGGGGTTGTGTTGATTGATAGGCTGTCTATCGATAGACTGCCTTCCATATCGTCTATATTACTACCCTTTAAGTCGGCATGCAGACTGCCTGATATTTCGGGAGATTCCAGTTTATCCCATAGATTGAGATTGTCGGGACGGAAATGTCTAAGCTGAGCCGTTAAGTTTACGACGGAGTTTTTCGGGCTATAACGAAACATACCGTTGGCTGTAAGCGCACCGTTCGGGTCGTCTATTTCCAAGTTTCCGTCGAAACCATTGGGTTGAAACCGGCCGTTTAGTTGCAGGTTCTCATAGCGGTAGTTTTTGTAGTCAAATTCACTTACCTTCGCTATTATATTCCCGGCAAAGTCTCCGCCTGTAGGGCGCCTGGCATCTATCGACACATTAAACCGGGCTATGCCGAAAGGATTATCTATATCGAACAACTCGCTGATAAGCAGTTCAGACGATGATACGCTTCCGCGCATATAGGCATCTATATTCTTCTCCTTATTGCTGCCGAAAAGGATATCTGTCTCAATCGAACCAATATCAGTCGTTAGTTTTCCGTATGCTACCAGATTATCGAAGAAGCCTGAAATTTCACCTTTGAAGTTAATTGTACCCAAACGTTCCATCGGTTTTGGTATAATCAATTGGGGGTTAAAGTTATGAATCAACCCAAGTAGCCCGTCCTTCGTGATAAACATACGATTTACTTCGCCTACTAAATAGGTTTCATCGGGATGGGTAATGCCTTTCATCGACATCGTTCCAAGAAACAGCATCTTGTCGCTATATCTCAACGTCAGTTGGTTGAGATGGAAGTCATTGATAAAACCGGACGCTTGGGCCGAGAACTCTATCGGGTCGGAAAAGTTACTTAGCGCCGGTACGAAGGGAGCCAGGTTGCGCAGGTATACCTCAGAGGGCTCAATGTCGAGGTGGATGGGCGCCTTGGTCAGGATATCTTCCGCCTCTTTCATCTGGGCGAAATCAATACCGGCACGGGCAATAGTGAGGCGTGTGTCGGGTAGCTCTATCACAAAGTTGCGAATGTTGGCACTATCCCGGTTACCTTTTACTTCGAGGGATAGCGCCTTGAGTTCAAAGCCGGAACTTTCCTTCAGGCTGATGCGTTTGATGCGAGCATCGAGGCTATCTGAATTAAAGGCATTGAGTTCAATGTGGCCGCTCAGGTTGCCCACGTTGATATGCTTGGCGTTGAACTTCCCAGGTGTGGTCGCTTCGCTTAGCACATCATAGCTGAAATTGCCTTTGCGAATCATTACGGAGTGGATGCTCAAATCAATATTCGCAGGTTGCTTCGTTGTATCTTTGCTGGCGAAAGCGTCAATCACATACTGCAGGTTAAGGGGACTTTGAGGCGTTTCTTTGTTCAGATGAAGTGTAAAGTCAAAAAGACGGATGGTCGTGAAAACCAATTTCCCTTGTACAAGTGGCAGTACGCGGAAGGCGGCAGCCAGATGATTTGCCCGGAACATCTCGCGCCCGCTCTCGTCGTCCATACAGACGTTGGACAGAGCTAAGCGGTTGGGCCATTCTATCTCCACTTTGCCAATGCTGATAGGGGTATGTAGCCGTTCAGTGAGTTCACTAACAGCCCGATCCTTTGCTTTTTGCTGGATATACGGGATATGGAGCAACACTGCCGGGATGGCATACATGATACACCAAATGGCAAAAAGAATAATCACTATGTATTTTAAACCTTTAATAACTTTATTGCTTTTTCCAGCAAAATTACAACAAATCGGTATAGTTTTTGTTATTTTGCACTTAAAAAGAAATAAAAGGAATATGAGTACTATAATCTTAGGTATAGAATCATCTTGCGACGATACTTCGGCGGCTGTAATCTGCGATGGGGTACTGCTTTCAAACGTTATAGCCAGCCAGGCTGTTCACGAAGCCTACGGCGGTGTGGTGCCTGAACTGGCCTCTCGTGCGCATCAGCAAAACATCCTCCCCGTAGTGTCTGAGGCTGTGAAAAGAGCCGGAATTGATAAGTCCGAACTTAATGCTATTGCATTCACCCGCGGTCCGGGTCTATTAGGTTCCCTTTTGGTAGGGACTTCGTTTGCCAAGGGTTTGGCAGCTTCTCTCAATGTTCCGATGGTGGAGATCAACCATCTGCAGGCACATGTGCTGGCTCACTTCATCCGTCAGTCGGCTGATGATACCACCATGCCCCCTTCGTTCCCTTTCCTCTGTCTGCTCGTATCGGGCGGCAATTCGCAAATCATAAAGGTAAACAGTTATTACGATATGGAGATAGTAGGCCAAACCATCGATGATGCTGCCGGCGAAGCCTTCGACAAATGTGCCAAGGTGATGGGCTTGGGATACCCCGGCGGCCCCGTAGTCAATCGCTTGGGCAACATAGGCAACCCTACGGCCTTCACCTTCAGTAAACCTCATGTCCCCGGCTACGACTATAGCTTCAGTGGATTGAAGACGTCCTTTCTCTACACCCTCCGTGATCGCTTGGAAAAAGACCCTACGTTCATCGAGACACATCGTGAAGACCTATGCGCCTCTCTCCAGCGAACGGTAGTAGATATCCTGATGGACAAACTACGCAAAGCCTCCAAAGATTTAAAAATAAACGAGGTGGCTGTAGCCGGAGGCGTATCCGCCAACACCGCCCTCCGTGACGCCTTCCACGAGCACGCTGTTAAATACGGCTGGCGAATCCATATTCCCCCCTTCGCTTTTACTACTGACAACGCCGCCATGGTAGCAATCACCGGCTATTTCAAATACCTCCACCAAGACTTCTGCCCCATGGACGCCACCCCCTTCTCCCGCACGGTGATCTAAATCATAGCACCCACATATACATAAAGCACGCAGATTTGACCCAGATTAACGCAGATATTTTTATCCGGTTCCCTCAACTGTTCTTCGTTCACATTAGTGTAGCCTGCGTGACTTGAGCAAAGGTAATAAAAAGAAAATTTATTTACTTGCTTGTTGTGGATAAGCCGTTATATTGTTATATTTGCGGCAAAACAGATTAATAGGCACCCCTTTATTCAATAAAAAACAAAGAGAAAGTATGGAAAGCAAGAGTGATGATGCCACCAAAAAAAACTCCGGAGAGGAAATGAACCGTATTATTTTAATCGGAAATGGTTTTGATTTGGCTCACGGATTGAAAACTTTATATCATAATTTCATTAAGAATTTATGTAGAAAAAAACTCGTACCGTTTAGTAAGAGCGAAGCTCTCTTACCTTTAGAATCGACAAAACAGTCTGTTAATGCATTTGTTATTGACAATTTTGTAAAAGTTGAAAGGCCGAATAATAAAAAATATACATTATTGAAAAATAGAACAGAGAAAGAAATACAACAAGATTTTTATATTGGCATATATCCTGTTACTCAAAAGTCATGGGAGGATTTAATGAAATATAATCCGAGTTATTTTCAAGGAGATGTATTATCTGGAAAAGATAACAATAATTTGCCTGTTGAAACTGTTTCTTGGTATGATGCAATTTTATTTTGCAACAAGTTAAGCGAAAAATACAATTTAGATATCTATTACAATATAAATGGAGAAGATATAACAATAAATGTGGATGCAAAGGGTTTCCGTTTGCCAAATGAAGCTGAGTGGGAATATGCAGCTCGTAGTGGTAAACACAATGAAAATTTAGATTATAGTGGAAGTAATACTATTGATGAAGTAGCGTGGTATTATGAAAATAGCGGCGAGAACAAATTAGACGAACCGGAATGGGGTTATTTAGATAAAAGTAAGTGTTGTACACATGTGGTAGGAACTAAAAAGCCAAATGCATTGGGCATTTATGATATGAGCGGTAATGTATGGGAATGGTGCAATGATGAGGAGGGTTCGTTCCGCGTTTTGCGTGGCGGCAGCTGGTACTCCTATGCGAAGCTCTGCCACGTGTCGCTTCGCTACAACTTTGCGCCCGGCTTCCGCAACGACTTCGTTGGCTTCCGCCTGGTTCTTCCTCTTTAGTTTGCCACAGGACATTTATCTATGTTTTAAGCTAAAACAGGAGGCTGAGTTTGCCTGATGAGGAGTGAGGGACGAACGACGAATGAGGTAAACGAACAAATAACAAAAACCGCCTTTGGCGGTCGAAAATATATTTGAAAAATGCAGTATAAAAAAAGGTTCATCCGGCGAATGCGTAGTTAAAGTACGCAATAAATTTTGTAAATGTTATTCCTCTCCCGTTTTCCTCCTCTTAGACAGGAAAACTTTCGGTTTTTAAGTTACAGTAGTATCGTCCTTCCTTTGCTGTAAATTTTAAGATGCAATAATCAGGATCTGTCACTCCTTGGGGATAAAACATCTTATCTCCCCTCTGCCATAACTCCCTTTTCTTTGCCAACAACATGGCTTTGATATTAGGAACTCCTTCACTATCCACTGAGCCAACGAGGGCAGTTTTTTGCCTGGCTACAAATTTTTCTAACTTTTCAAAGTTTACTATCAACTGTTTTTTCATATTTATATATTTCTGTTAAGCCATATTGTTCCTCTTGCTTTCATCCATCATACCATCAACAACAATACGCGAATATATATGTTTTTTTTGTAATACATAAGGTATCCGAACTGGATATGGGAATAATGGTTGACGGTAAAGGTATTAAAACCGACCAGGCTACCGACGAGCAGCTCCGCGAGCAAGCCGATTGGCCTGTGGACGTTGGACTACGACCGCAAGCATGCTTATGCCGGTTTTGCGGATGGTTTATCCGGAGCAAAATGATAAAAAAATAAAATGACTATTGGATATATCGCCTATAATTATAACTTTGTACGCGAAATGCACAAAAGACGAACAAATGAATTTAGGTACAACATCCGATAATCATAAAAAATAATCATTGCATTGGCGGCTGTACCACAAAAACAGCCGCCATGCATAAAATTCAACTGTTATGAAGGGCAAAAAAAAATTATTATTTACGCTGCTGTTACTCAGTTGCAACACTTTGTTTTCACAATCTTCCGGGAAAACATTAAAAGACGCTTTAAAAGGCAAGTTTTATATAGGAACCGCTTTAAATCTTGGACAAATATCGGGCAAGGATGTTGCCGATATAGATGTTATCAAACAGAATTTCAATGCCATAAATCCTTATACCGAAGGCGTACCTGATTCCGCTTCGACAGCATGGACAAACCGGATGTCGGATTTTTTCAAACTGTTTCTGAAATATCCGGGCAAAGTTTCCCGCGTTACGATGTGGGGCGTAACGGACGGCGGTTCATGGAAAAACGGTTTTCCGGTTCGCGGACGCACCGATTACCCGCTGCTTTTCGACCGCAAATATCAGGCAAAACCAGTTGTAGCCGAGATTATTCGTTTGGCCGGAGATAATAAAAAATAGTTTTTATAATGGAAAATCCCAAGAAAAGAAAATTCAGGCGTTTGCTTAAAGCGACAATAGCCGGTATAACTTTGGTCACGCTTTGCCTGCTGCTAATGAGCGCAGGCGAAGCCAATCCGCAGCCTTTGAAATTATGGTATGCACAGCCTGCAAAACGCTGGACGGAAGCGTTGCCCTTGGGAAATTCCCGGTTGGGCATAATGGTTTACGGCAATCCGGTCAATGAAGAATTACAGTTAAACGAAGAAACGGTCTGGGGCGGCGGCCCGCACCGGAACGATCAGCCGGATGCGCTGAAAACACTGCCGGAAGTAAGGCGGCTTGTTTTTGAAGGAAAAAACGAAGAGGCGCAAAGTTTGATTGATAAAACATTCCGGACACCTCAAAACGGAATGCCTTATCAAACCATCGGCAGCCTGCTGCTTCATTTTTCCGGACATGAAACTTACACAGATTACTATCGCGATTTGAATATTGAGAAAGCAATCGCTACTACGCGCTACAAAGTGGACGAAGTTACCTATACCCGCGAAATTTTCACCTCGTTTACCGACAATGTAATTATTGTACACTTGACAGCAGACAAGCCCGGCGCCTTATCATTTACGGCAAATTACAAAACGCCGTTGAAAGAACATTCCGTAACGAAAAAAGGTAACAAACTGATATTGTCAGGGAAAGGACAGGCACATGAAAACATTCCCGGAGCTATCCGGGTGGAAACGCAATTACAGGCACAAAGTACGGACGGTAAAATAACGGTGGAATCCGATAAACTGAATGTGTCCAACGCTACTTCCGTCACGCTGTATATATCGTCCGCCACCAATTTTATCAATTATAAAAATGTCGGCGGAAATGAAAGTAAACGCGCCGCCGGTTATCTGGATACAGCCATCAAAAAAAACTATGAACAAGCCAAAGCCAATCATGTCGCTTATTACCAAAAGCAGTTCAACCGGGTAAAACTTGATTTAGGCAGTTCGGAAGCAGCAAAAGAGCAAACCCATATCCGTGTTAAAAATTTTCGGAACGGCAAAGATGTTTCATTGGCTGCGCTTCTTTTCCAATACGGACGCTACTTGCTGATTTCTTCTTCCCAACCCGGCGGACAACCCGCTAACCTGCAAGGAATCTGGAATGACGCGCTGCTTGCCCCCTGGGACGGTAAATATACAATCAACATCAACACAGAAATGAATTACTGGCCTGCCGAAGTAACCAACCTGAGCGAAACACATCAGCCATTGATACAAATGGTAAAAGAATTGGCGGAAAGCGGTAGAGCTACCGCCCGCGATATGTACGGCGCCAACGGATGGACGGTTCATCACAATACCGATATTTGGCGTACAACCGGAGTGGTGGACGGCGCTTATTGGGGTATGTGGCCTAACGGAGGCGCCTGGCTGACACAACATTTATGGGAACATTATCTATATACCGGTGATAAAGAATATCTCAAAAATATCTATCCTGTTTTGAAAGGCTCGGCCGATTTCTTTCTGGATTTTCTGATAGAGCACCCTGTCTATAAATGGATGGTTACTTGTCCGTCCGTTTCGCCCGAACATGGTCCCGGCACGTCTTCCATTGTTGCCGGATGTACGATGGATAATCAGATTGCCTTTGACGTCCTGTCCAATACCCGGACGGCAGGAATAATAACAGGAGAACAACCGGAATACCTGAATCGCCTGGAAGAAATGATACATCGCCTTCCTCCCATGCAAATCGGAAAATATAATCAATTACAGGAATGGCTGGAAGATGTGGATAATCCCCGCAATGATCACCGGCATGTATCCCATTTGTACGGATTGTACCCAAGCAATCAGATTTCACCTTACAGCCATCCGCTTCTTTTTCAGGCAGCTAAAAATTCATTGACTTACAGGGGCGATTTGGCAACCGGATGGTCTATCGGATGGAAAATAAACTTGTGGGCACGCTTGTTAGATGGAAATCATGCGTATAAAATCATCCATAACATGCTGGCATTGGTAGAAGACGGAACGGAAGACGGACGCACTTATCCCAACTTGTTTGATGCACACCCGCCTTTCCAGATAGATGGAAACTTCGGATATACTGCCGGCGTAGCGGAAATGTTGATGCAAAGCCACGATGAAACAATCCACTTGTTACCCGCATTGCCGGACGCTTGGACTACCGGAAGTGTCAGCGGTTTACGGGCAAGAGGAGGCTTTGAAGTATCTATGAAATGGGATGAAGCTCAATTGGACGAAGCGATTATTCTGTCGCACAATGGAGGAAATCTTCGGGTTCGTTCTTACATTCCCTTGAAAGGCGAAGGACTGAAAGTTGCAAAAGGAACGAATCCAAACCCTTTGTTTGCAAAAGCGACTATCACAACACCGCTGTTTGCGGACAAAATCAATCCGCAATTTCCATTGCTGTATCAAATATATGAATACGATATCGAAACGGAAGCAGGGAAAACCTATTATTTTAAGCGTACCGAAGATAAATCCGCCGACCCCGCAGCGATGGTCTATAACAATACCTATACCGCTGATAACGGCAACGGTACTTATACCAATCCCATCTCATTCGAAGACATTCCCGATCCGGCCATGGTTCGCGCCGGCGATGATTATTACCTGACAAGTTCCACCATGCACATCATGCCCGGATTACCAATATGGCACTCCAAAGACCTGGTGAACTGGAAGTTAATCAACTACGCCTTCGACCGCTTCGACTTGGGGCCGGAGTTTCGTTTTGAACCCGACCCAACGGAAAATAATCGCCGTGACATGTACGGACGCGGCATCTGGGCGCCGGCTTTTGTCTATCACAAAGGCATGTTTTATATCTTCGCCAATGTGAACCGCCATACCGTGCAGATTTTCCAAACCGATAATCCGGCGGGTAAATGGAAGCATCACGTTATGAAACGCGGATTGCACGACCTGGGTGTCTTCTTTGACGATGACGACAAAAAATATGTAGTCTGGGGAGCAGGAACAATTACGCTGGCGGAACTGAACGATGACCTGACCGACATCAAGCCCGAAACGCAAAAAACAATCGCAACGGGAGTAGGCGAAGGCTCGCATGTTTACAAAATCGACGGAAAATATGTTATTATCTGGGCGGTTCCGGGAGCCACAACACCGATGCAATGCGGTATTGCCGATAAAATAGAAGGCCCCTACGAAGTCCGCGTCGTCAGCGAAAAAGACCATCAGGGCTATTTGAAAGGCTTAACCCTGCATCAGGGCGGAATTATCCAAACGCCTTTGGGCGAATGGTGGGGTTATTCCATGCAGGACAGAGATGGTATCGGTCGTATGACCAACCTGGCGCCGGTTACCTGGCATGAAGGTTTTCCCTATTTCGGATTGCCCGGCAACTTAACAAAAACTCCTCGCACTTGGATAAAACCTGATATGGGCAAGCCTGCCGAACCCATTACGCCTGCCATGCCGCGCAGCGACAACTTCGACAATCCCAAACCGGGTATTCAATGGGGCTGGAACCACCTGCCGGACGATTCAAAATGGTCATTGACGGAAAACCCCGGCAAACTGCGCTTACATTCGCTTCCGGCTGAAAATTTTTGGTATGCCAAAAATACGCTGACGCAAAAAGCCATCGGTCCGGACAGTTACGCAAGCGTTTCGATTGACGCTTCGGCCTTGAAAGAGGGGGATATCGCCGGTCTGGCTTTGCTGACTTCTCCCTACGCATGGCTGGGTATTGAAAAAACCGGCAAAGACTATCAATTAACAATGTATAAACAAGCCGTACAGTCTCGTCGTCCCGGCACTGCGGAAAAAGCGGAAGACAACAAATATACTGTCAAGTTAAATTCTCCTCATATTCGCTTGAAAGTACATACCGATTTTGTTGCCGATGTAGCCCGTTTTTCGTATAACACCGGTGATGGAGGCATGTATTACCCAATCGGGGAAACCGTTCCGTTGCATTTTACGATGACAACTTTCCAGGGGATCCGTTACGCTTTGTTTCATTTCAATACACAAGGAATAAACGGCGGTTATGCGGATTTTGACGATTTTACCGTCGAAGAAACCTACCCGCACGGATTTCGTTCGATTCCATACGCTAAGACAGTACTGTTTAAGAATAAAGCGGAAAATGCTTCTTTCCTCACGATACAGGGAATGGATGAATTCTTTGTAGATTATTGCAAACAGGGACGTGTAGCACTGCGAGCCAATGACGGCAGCTTTGTTTCCGTTGATCCCTCAGGAATAGTTTCGCTCAAAAAAGGGAAGCCTGATACACAGGAAACTTTCCAGTGGATAGAACTGGATGACGGTTCTGTGGCTCTATTATCCTTGGCTACCAATCGTTATTTAACGGTTGCAAAGGGAAATATCAATGCACTAACCAATATTCCTGCGCCGGACAGGAAGGATGGTGCAAGTTTTGACTATATCGAATATTAATAATATATTGTATTCATATCTTTTGAATTATGGGGGCAGGATGTTCCCACCCCCGGTTAATACTATTTTTCCGCTTCGCCTGCCTGTTTCATATCGACAAAATACTGCATGCCGTTGTCGGGGTCGGTGATGTAATCTTTTGTAGCATTGGAAGACGGTTTTCTTTACATGGCTTTTCAGGTTTTCTATCATCCGGCATACTTCGCACAGTATTACCTGATTTTCAATCGAATTTCCCCGTTTTGTGCTTTATTACTTTTTAATTTGTGATTTTTCACAAAAGCGGATAATCGGATTTAATAAAAAAGAAAGGAGGCTCCGTGATGGGGCCGCCTCCTTATTAATACCTATAAGTCTTTGATGATTATAAAATGCCTTGGGCCATGATTGCTTTAGCAACTTTCATGAAACCGGCTATGTTTGCGCCTTTTACGTAATCGATGGTTCCATCCGGTTGCGCTCCGTATTTCACGCATTGTCTGTGAATGTCTTTCATGATTTCTTTTAATTTACTGTCTACCTCATCGCGTGACCAAGATAGGCGGATGGAGTTTTGTGTCATCTCCAAACCTGAAGTTGCTACACCTCCTGCATTGGCGGCTTTGCCCGGGGCATAGAGAATCTTAGCCTTCTGGAATACTTCGATTGCTTCAGGGGTAGAGGGCATGTTGGCTCCTTCGCTCACTGCAATAACGCCTGTTTCAACCAAATGTCTGGCATCGTCGCCATCTATTTCGTTTTGAGTGGCTGATGGCAAAGCTATGTCACCTGATTCAGACCATACGTGTCCGCCGGGAACATATTTGCAGCCATACGTCTCGGCATACTCGCGAATACGACCTCTGTCAATGTTTTTCAGCTCCATTACATAATCTAACTTCTCGCGTGTGATACCGTCCGGATCATAGATGTAGCCGTCTGAATCAGACAATGTAACGGGGATAGCGCCCAATTGTATCAGTTTATCGCAAGTATATTGAGCTACGTTACCTGAACCCGATACCAAACATTTTTTGCCTGCTATATCGATGCCCCTTGTCTTCAACATTTCCAATAGGAAGTAGATATTGCCATAACCGGTTGCTTCAGGGCGAATCAAGGAACCGCCAAATTCTAAGCCTTTACCGGTAAGAACACCTGTAAATTCGCCTTGCAGCTTTTTGTACTGTCCAAACATATACCCTATTTCACGACCACCTACACCGATATCTCCCGCAGGAACATCTGTTTCGGAGCCAATGTATTTCCATAATTCATGCATGAAAGCCTGGCAGAAGCGCATTACTTCAGTTTTAGATTTCCCTCTTGGAGAGAAATCGGAACCTCCTTTGCCTCCACCCATAGGAAGTGTGGTCAATGCATTCTTGAATGTTTGCTCAAATGCCAAAAACTTCAAAATAGAAGGATTTACAGATTCATGGAAGCGGATACCTCCTTTGTACGGGCCAATAACATTGCTATGTTGGATTCGATAGCCCATATTTACATTCACTTTTCCCTTATCATCTATCCAAGTTACTCTGAACGTAAAAATACGATCGGGGATACACAATCGCTCGATTAGGTTTTCTTTTTCAAACTCAGGGTGTTCATTATACACCTCTTCAATAGACTCTAAAACTTCTGTAACAGCTTGAAGGTATTCCGGTTCGTTCGGAAACCTACGCTTCAAATCACTTAATACCTCTTGTACTTTCATGATAATTTAATATTTTAAATGTTATACCGTCAGCAAAAGTAATAAGAAAGTAACAGATCGTAACTATCACCCATGATAATATATGTTTTTTTTGTATCTTCGCACTATGAATACAGAAATTATAACTATAGGAGACGAACTGCTGATAGGGCAGGTTATAGATACGAATTCGGCGTGGATGGGGGAAGCCTTGGAACGTGAAGGGTTTAAGGTGTCTCGAAAGACTGCTGTGGGTGATGTGGAGGAGGATATGCTGGATGCTATTGATAGTGCTTTGAAACGGGCAGATATTGTGTTGCTTACCGGTGGAATAGGTCCCACGAAGGATGATATTACGCGCTCAACGCTTTGTCATTATTTTGATTGCGGACTGCATTTCTCGGATGAGGTATATGAGAATGTAGAACGTATTTTCTATAATTCAGGACGGGGAATGAATGAGCTGACGCGCAATCAGGCGCTGGTGCCCGATGCCTGCACCGTGATACAGAACCGGGCGGGAACGGCTCCTTGTACCTGGTTTGAACGCGATGGAAAGGTGCTTGTATCTATGCCCGGCGTACCTCACGAGATGAAATGGCTGATGACAAACGAGATTATTCCTCGCCTGAAGCAACACTTCTGCCGCGATCTCTTTATCCTTCACAAAACTATGTGGGTGACTGGTTTCGGTGAATCAGCTTTGGCTATCGAGCTAACTGATTTCGAGAATGAACTACCTTCTTTCATCCGCTTGGCCTACCTTCCACAGCCGGGATTGGTACGCCTGCGTCTGACGGCAAATACACAAAATGAGGAAGAGGCTTGGAAAGCCATTGCCCTTCAACAAGAGAAACTTCGCCAAATACTGGGTAACCATATAATCACAGAAGAAGATAAGCCAATAGAGGTATTGATAGGAGAGGCTCTTTTAGCCAAAGGCCTTACGATGGGAACGGCCGAAAGCTGCACGGGCGGCCATATCGCTTCCATGATAACATCGATACCGGGTAGTTCACGCTATTTCAAAGGTGGCGTAGTATCCTACAGCAATGATGTAAAGAGCGATGTATTGGGTGTTTCGACAGAAGATTTAGAGAAGCATGGAGCAGTAAGCCAACCCGTAGTGGAGCAAATGGCCAAAGGCGCCCTTCGCGTTTTAGACTGCGATTGCGCCGTAGCCACATCCGGAATAGCCGGCCCGGACGGTGGTACCAAAGAGAAACCCGTTGGAACGGTTTGGATTGCCGTTGCAACGGGTAAAGGCGTCGTGTCTGAATGTTACCATTTCACAACCGTACGCGATACAAATGTCCTTCGCGCCTCCTCCATGGCGCTACTTATGCTCCTTGACCAGCTGCATCATAACCGGCTTTGAGGGCTTTGAGGTTCTGATTGACGATGTCTTCGCCTTTGCGGGCGAAGATGCGGCAGATGCCCTCTTCTATCTTTGTGTAGTCGATGCCCAAGAAGGGAGTGGCGGCTCCCAGAATCACGATATTGGCTGAGCGGGCAGATCCTGCTTCTTTGGCAATGCTTTCTACATCCAGCACTACTTTGTGGGGGAGTTTATCCAACTCTGCTTCAACCTTATCTATCTCCGGATAGTTGGGGATATTGATGAAGGGTACCGAATTGGTTACTACCCATCCGTCTTTCTTCAGATAGGGCAGGTAACGGAGGCTTTCCATTGGTTCGAGTGAGATAATCAGGTCGGCCTGCCCTTTGGGAATCAGGTCGGAAGCTATCGGACGGTCGGACAGGCGCAGGTTCGACTGTACGTCGCCGCCCCGCTGACTCATGCCGTGTACCTCGGCTTGTTTCATATACAATCCCTCTTTGAGGGCAGCTTCGCCAATGACGGCGGCTATCGAGAGGATGCCTTGTCCTCCCACACCGGCAAGTATGATATCTATTTTCATGTTTATGCGTGTTTCTTTCGTTTGAGAGTCTGGATACATTCGCGACGAGGGATGATGACAGAAACGCCTCGGTACTCAATCTCTTCTCTTATCAGGTTTTTCATTTCTTCGTAGTTCTTCTTCAAGGGAACGATTACGCGGATATGTTTCGGCGCAACGCCTATTCCCTGGCAAATAGCTTCGAGGCGACCGGTTCCGGCAGAGTCTTGTCCACCCGTCATGGCCGTTGTTTCATTGTCGGAGATGATGATGGTGACAGGAGTTGCTTCGTTTACACAATCCAGAAGTCCTGTCATGCCCGAATGGGTGAAGGTGGAGTCTCCTATCACACTGATGGCGGGGAATGCTCCGGCATCGGCAGCTCCTTTGGCCATGGTGATAGAGGCGCCCATATCGATACAACTATCTATGGCACGGAATGGGGGCAAGGCTCCCAGTGTGTAACAGCCTATGTCGCTGAATACCCGAGCTGCTTCGCCATATTCTTTCACTACTTCATTCAAGGCGTCGTACACGTCGCGATGTCCGCATCCCTGGCAGAGGGCGGGTGGTCTTCCGGCTACAACTTCAGGGATAGAGTAGGAGGAGGTCGTTTCTTTGCCTAATACCTTGCCTACGCTGTCGGGCGTTAGTTCGCCGTCGCGCTGCAGGGTTCCATCTAAGCGTCCATGTATTTTCAGTCCTCTTCCCAGGAAGCCCTTCAATTGCTCCTCAACTACGGGATAGCCTTCTTCAAGTACCAGTATCTCATCACATTCGGTCAACTTTTCTATGAGCTTACGGGGCAGGGGATATTGGGATATTTTGAGCACCGGATTCTCGAATCCATCGGGATAGTTTTCCGAAAGATAGTTGAAAGCGATACCGGTAGTAAGGATTCCTAACTTCTTATTGGGTGAATCGAAGTATTTATTATAGGTAGATGCTTCGGATGCTTTGGTGAACGTATCCTGAGCAGTCAGCAGCGCTTTATAGCGTTTGCGGGCAATGACGGGGAGCAGGATGTAGCGTTGGCCTCCGTCGGTGGGGAAACTCAGTGTATTCTGTGGTTTCTCCTGCCTTCTCTGTACTCCGGCTCGTGAATGTGCCATGCGGGTAGTGATGCGGAGGAGGATGGGATAGCCCAGCTTTTCGGAAAGCCCAAAGCCATCGTACACCATATCGTATGCCTCCTGTTGGTTGGAGGGCTCCAGTATGGGAAGCATGGCGAAGTTGCCAAACACGCGGTTATCCTGCTCGTTTTGCGAAGAGTGCATCGAAGGGTCGTCGGCAGTCAGGATGATTAGTCCGCCGTGAATACCGCTCATGGCAGCATTCATAAAGCAGTCTGCAGCCACATTTAGCCCTACGTGCTTCATGCAGCAGAGGGTGCGCTTTCCTGCATAACTCATTCCTAAAGCGGCTTCCATAGCGGTCTTCTCGTTGGTACTCCACCGGCTGTGGATGCCTCTTTCTTTAGCCACCGGCGAGTTTTGAATGTATTCTGTAATTTCGGTAGAGGGAGTTCCCGGATACGCATAGACGCCGGATAAGCCTGCGTCGAGCGCTGCTTGTGCTATCGCTTCGTCTCCCAAGAATAGGTTTCTTTCCATTCGTAATAAATATATAGTTGTTTTTTAAATTAGTTGTCAAAGGTAAGTCTTTTTGCTTATAAAATGAAACTCTTTTGTCAGCGAATACGCCTCCTGTTAAGTTCTGCATGATAACGGGCGGCATTCCGGTTGTGCTCGGCCAGTGTGACGGCAAAGTTGTGACGACCTGAAAAGTCTTCCTTGGCACACATAAATAAATACTTATGTGGCATATAGTTCAACACTGCATCAAGCCCTTTGATAGAGGGGGTACGGATAGGTCCCGGCGGAAGTCCTGCGTACATATAAGTATTATAAGGTGAGTCTACCTCCTTATGCCAATTTAGTACGCGCTTGATGGCAAAGTTGCCCACAGCAAACTTCAAGGTAGGGTCGGCTTCGAGTGGCATACCTTTCCAAATGCGGTTGAGGTATAGACCGGCTATGACAGAATACTCCTCTGTAGCCGCCGATTCTTCTTCAACGATAGAGGCAAGCGTTGATACTTCAACGGGAGTAAGATCGATAGCTTTTGCTTTTTGTTTTCGTTCGTCTGTCCAAAAGGCTTCGTATTCCCGCTTCATGCGCTGTATCAGGCTTTCTGCTGATACATTCCAGTACATTTCGTAGGTGTTGGGAATGAAGAGGGCGCCGATTGTCTCCGTATTGAAACCCAGCGACCGGCAATATTCAGGGTCGTTAAGGTAGTGTAGAATCTCGTCTTTGTTTATCATCAGTTGTTCGTCGAGCCTTTCGGCCAAGTCGTCAACGAGGCGGATATTGTTGAAGGTGATGCGCGTAACTGTTTGCTGTCCCCTGCGAAGCTTGTTCAAAAGCGCCAGGTGGCTCATCCCCGGCTCCACAGCGTAGCGCCCTATTTTCAGATTATCGGGATATTTCAACACCTTGGCCAAGGCTTTGAAGTCGTCAATACGGGCACAATGAGCCGAATCAGTCAGTTGACAGCAGAGGTCGTCATAGTTTAAATCCCTGTCTACATAGACATAAACTGTTTTTTTGTTTTTAAAGTCAGGCGCATGCAATCGGTTATAGCCCCAGTACCCAACTTTGGCGCCTACTATCACGAGTATAACTACTATCCATAGAATCACACGGATAGAACGTTTCAATTTATTTTGCTTTACCATATACTCTCTATTTAACATCTTAAATCGGCTGTAAAAATAATGCCTTTTTCTCAATTTGTGGCTTAAAGTTTTGTTTATTCAGAAATATACCTCTATATTTGCCCCGCATTTCAGGAAAATGCACCCAGCCTTGGAAGGATGGGTGAGTGGCTGAAACCAGCAGTTTGCTAAACTGCCGAACGGGTAACTGTTCCGGGGGTTCGAATCCCCCTCCTTCCGCACTAACCACTGATACTTAATTTGTTACAAAATCACCACCCAGTTTTACACCCTAAATGTAAGATTGGGCTTTTTTTTGGTGTACCATGCCTATGGCGAATCAACCATGTCTGTCAGTTAGTGAATGACGATATCGGTTATTACGTCGCCTCCGGCGTGTTTATTGAGGTTTTTTAGCAGGTTTTCACGACTGAGGATTAGCTCGTTGCGGAGGACGGCTGAAGTGAGGGATACGTATAAAACATGGTTTTTGATGTATATGTTGCGCGTGTATTGCAGGATGGTGGGGCCTAATATCTCTCCCCAAGCATTTATTACACGGGTTTCGAGCATTTTGGTGCGAAGTTCGACGTTGTCGCTGAAGAAGTCGTTTAATACGTCGCCGATAGTTTGTGCATTTCTTCGTTTCATACTTTTTCCATGGTTTGAATGTTTCCCTGTTCAACGCGGAACAGAGTGTAATCGTGATCCATAGACGAGAGAATCTCGTCGAGATATTTACGGTTGGTATCCGTAATAAAGATTTGTCCGAAGTCGGGATTGCTTACCAACTGAACGATTTGCTCTACTCGTCTGGCATCTAATTTGTCGAAGATGTCATCCAGCAGCAGGATGGGGGGTGTATGTCCTTTCTGCTTGAGAAAAGCAAACTGAGCCAGCTTGAGTGCAATCAGATACGTCTTGTTTTGCCCTTGCGAGCCGAAACGACGGATCAGTGCGTCGCCCATTTTCATCTCTAACTCGTCTTTATGAATCCCAACAGTGGTATAGCCCAGAATGCGGTCGCGCTCGCGGTTGCGTGAAAGCATACCGGGCAAGTCACCTTGTGCTAATTGGGAGATGTAGCATAAATCAACCTGTTCCGATGAGCGACATATCGTTTGATAGTATTCATTAAAAACCGGGATGAAGTGCTCAACCAGTGCCTTCCTTTTCTCATACACCTGTTGTCCGTACTGGTCCAACTGCATCTCGAGCACTTCGTAGAGCGAGTTGTCGGTCGATTCGTTTTTCAGCAATGTATTGCGCTGAAGTAGCGCCTTATTATAGTGTATAAGGGCGTGAAGGTAGGGGCGGTCTTGCTGGGAGATAATCAGGTCGAGAAAACGGCGACGTTCATCGCTGCCTCCCTGAATCAGTTCCGAATCGGCGGGCGATACCATCACCAATGGTAGGAGGCCAATATGTTCGGACAACTTCTCATACTCCTTCATGTTTCGCTTAAACTGCTTGCGTTGGCGACGGCGAATGGCGCAGAAAACCGCTTCCTCCCGATCCTCCAAGACGTAGTCACCCTGAAGCACGCACATCTCTTCTGTATTGCAAATTACATGATTATCCGGTGTGTTCATGTAGCTTTTGCAGAAAGACAAATAATAGATGGCATCAAGCAGATTCGTTTTTCCCATGCCGTTATTGCCGAAAAAGCAATTCATTTTAGGCGAAAAGTGAATTTCCGATTGAAGTATATTCTTGTAATTTAGGATAGAAAGCTTGTTTAATATCATTGTTTGCGCTTTGAATGTACAAATTTAAAAAAATTACTCCGAAGAATAGATTATATCCGTAAAAAAAACTACTTTTGCGACTTGAAATGCCACAGGCAGAATTAATGAATTAATAATAATGTAAATATAGATTATGGCTACTAAAGAAAAGAGTGCAAGTAAAGATATTGAAGTCGGTGTAATCGTCTCCAAATCTGAACAGTTTATTGAAAAATATCAGACAAAAGTGATTTATGGAATTGTAATTGTTGCACTCGTAGTAGGCGCTATCCTTGGCATCCGCTATGGATATATGATTCCTCAGGATAAGAAAGCTGCCGCAGCCTTGTTCAAAGGCGAACAGTATTTTGCAGCAGATTCTTTTGCATTGGCTCTTCATGGAAACGGAGCTGACTATATCGGTTTCGACAAGATCATCAGTGAATATGGAATAACCTCAAGTGCTAAACTGGCAAAAGCCTACGCAGGTATCTGTTATTTCAGACTTGGCGATGCTGATAAAGCCATTAGCCTGTTAAAAGGTTTCAGCGGTAGTGACAAGATGATTTCTCCGGCGATCACCGGTTTGATTGGCGATTGCTACGTAAACACAGGCAATGTAAAAGAAGGCATCGGCTATTTTGAAAAGGCCGCCAAACAAGCCGACAACGAAGTGGTAAGTCCCGCATACCTGAAAAAAGCCGGTATTGCTTATGAAAACCTGGGCCAGTACAAAGATGCTGTGAAAGCCTACACCACGATCAAAGAAAAATATTCCAATTCGGAAGCAGCAGCAGAGGTTGACAAGTTCATAACCCGTGCTTCTGAATTAGCTAAAAAATAACACCTTGGCAACAGCGTATCAACATTTATCGGATTACGACTTCGATAGCGTACCCAATGCTTCGGAGATGAGTTTCGGAATCGTTGTGTCCGAATGGAATAAAAACATTACGGAAGCCCTTTTGAAGGGTGCCGTCGAAACCTTGGAATGTCATGGCGTGAATGAGGACAACATTACTGTCCTGCGTGTTCCCGGAAGTTTTGAACTTACCTTTGGCGCCAGATTATTGGCCGGAACAGAAACATGTGATGCCATCATAGCCTTAGGCTGTGTGGTAAGAGGCGATACACCCCATTTCGATTATGTATGTTCAAGTGTTACACATGGTATTACAGAATTAAACCTATCCGAAGATATTCCTGTAATATTCGGCTTGTTAACTACCGACAACATGCAACAAGCTGAAGACCGAGCAGGTGGAAAATATGGTAACAAAGGAGATGAAGCTGCTATTACAGCAATAAAAATGGCATATTTAAATTTGGATTTCTCAGATTAATGACTACCTTTGCACCAGTTTTAAAGAGGGCAGTTACCAGAGTGGCCAAATGGGGCTGACTGTAACTCAGCTGACTTCGTCTTCGGTGGTTCGAATCCATCACTGCCCACAAAGTTAATAGGCATAATATCCGTCGGGTGTTATGCCTATTAATTTTGTATCCGTTTTGATTAAAAGAAATTGTGTACCTTTGCACCTCAATAAAGATTATCAAATTAAAATAGTATATAGTTATGAAAAGGTATTTGAATTTATCACTACTTGTTGTTTTGGCTTTGGCCACATGCCAATGCAAATCCGGTAACAAGACAACCGAACAAGCGCAAGACGCTGTGGTAGCAGAAACAACGCCCGCTCTAAACACATTAACTCAACAGGAAATTGCCGGCGGTTGGAAACTGCTGTTTGACGGACAAACAACCAACGGCTGGCGAGGTGCTCACAAAGATGCCTTCCCCGATCATGGGTGGAAAGTGGAAAACGGCGAATTGATCGTTTTGAACGCTGATGGTAGCGAGTCGACTAACGGAGGGGATATTGTTTATGCTTCTGAAGAATTTTCGGCCTTTGAACTGAGCGTGGATTTTAAGATTACGGAAGGTGCTAACAGCGGTATCAAATATTTTGTGACGGAAAAAGAAAAAGCTTCCGGATCGGCTTTTGGATTGGAGTTTCAGTTACTTGACGATGCTGTTCATCCTGACGCCAATCTGTATACCTCTTTCCCCGGTTCACGCCGCATGGCCGGTTTGTACGACCTGATTAAACCGGAGAATGTTCACTTTAATGGTGTGGGTACTTGGAATACTGCTATTGTCAAGGTATTTCCCAACAACCATGTAGAACATTGGTTGAACGGAGTAAAGACCGTTGAATACGACCGAGGCTCAGATACTTTCCGGGAATTGGTGAAAGGCAGCAAATATGCAGCCCCCGTGTATAACGAGTTCGGTAAGTTTGGCGAAGTTTCTTCGGGTCGCATCCTGCTACAAGACCATGGAAACGAAGTTTCCTTCCGCAACATAAAAATACGTACATTATAATATATATGGTAAGAACACGATTTGCGCCAAGCCCCACCGGCTTTATGCACATTGGCAATTTGCGTACTGCTCTGTACGCCTACTTATTTGCAAAGAAAAATAAGGGTAGTTTTGTGCTGCGGATAGAAGATACAGACCAAGAGCGATTGATTGATAATGCAGTAGAAACAATATACAACACCTTGCGGTTGGCAGGTTTAGAACACGACGAAGGTCCTGATGTAGGGGGCGTCTACGGTCCCTATATTCAAAGCGAGCGGAAACCAATCTATGCCAAATATGCCCAAGAGCTGATAGAAAAAGGAGATGCCTACTATTGCTTCTGCACCAAAGAACGGCTGGATACGCTGGTAGATAGTACCGGAAACCGCCGTTACGATAAGCATTGTCTCCATCTTTCAAAAGAAGAGATAGCTGAGAAACTATCCTCAGGTATCCCCTATGTAATTCGGCAAAATGCACCGACGGAAGGCGTAAGCACCTTCCACGACCTTGTGTTTGGTGATATTTCGGTAGAAAATAAAGAGTTACAGGATAATGTGCTGATTAAATCAGATGGCTATCCAACGTATAACTTTGCCAATGTGGTAGACGACCATCTGATGGCTATATCGCATGTGATCAGAGGAATGGAATATCTGAGCAGTACGCCCAACTACAATCTGCTGTACGAGGCTTTAGGCTGGGAGATTCCCCAATATGTTCACCTCCCGCATATTATGAGAGACAAGCAACATAAGCTGAGCAAACGCTCGGGTGACGCCAATTTCGAGGATTTCTTAGATAAAGGTTTCCTCCCGGCTGCCATCTTGAATTATGTGGCTCTGCTGGGCTGGAGTCCGAAGAATGACGTTGAGAAGTTTACACTCGATGAACTGATTAATCTATTCGATATATCAGGTATATCTAAATCATCAGCTATCTTCGACGAAGTGAAACTTCGTTGGCTGAACTCGCTCTATATTAAAGAACTGACACTGGAAGCTTTCCACGAAAAGGCTTCTCCCTATTACGCTTCGCTGTCTACACCCGTAGATACCGTTTTCCTCAGTAAGTTATTGCAGCCAAGGGTTAGTGCCCTGTCCGACATTCCCAGCGTGATACAATTCCTTGATGACTTTGACGGGTACGAATTGGATCTGTTTGATAGCACAAATGCAAAAACAACTAAAGAGATGGCTCGGTCATTCTTGCCTGCTGTAATTGCCGAAGCAGAGAAGATAACCGATTGGGATAATGATGTTTTATTTGCTGCCTTCGACCATATCACTCAGGAGCATAATCTGAAGAAGAAACAATCGCTCTGGACTATCAGGATAGCCCTTGCAGGATATGTCACCACCCCCGGTGGAGCTACCGAACTCTGTGTGCTATTAGGAAAAGAAGCCAGCCTTCAGAGACTAACTTCTTCCTATAACAGATTGGAGCAACTGAATCAATAGGCTATCGCTATTTTGTATCCAGCCAGACCTTCATCTTACCTACCCCTCGGTTCGACCATGCATAATAAGGAATAAATATGTGTGGTCGGCCCGTGGCGGATTCGCTGATTACGTTCATTCCTCCTAAAAGATCAGGCTTCATCGTTTTCGTAAATAATGCCTGTGTAGGCAGAGTAATCTTATCGAAATCAGTAGCATTATCTATTTCTTCCACACAATATACCAATGGTCCGTATTCGATGGCCGTTTTCTTGGCATCGTCTGCTACCAACTTATTTGCTTTTACTTGGCGTACCTTCATCGGAAGATTTAATATGACTTCTTCATTACCCGTCCATTCCTTCGTAATCTCAACATATCCATCCTTGAGTCCGCTTTCAACACGCTGTCCGTTGACTGTTAAGCTATAGTTATCAGCAGGATAATCGCGATAGGTATACAACGAACCTGGCGCCACTTCATTTTGCGACCATCCCGGAATACGTATTTTCACGGTGATGCGCTGGGGCGTTTGGGGTTTAACCTGCAAATGAATGTCGCCTGTCCATGGATAGTTTGTATGCTGCTCAATATGAACCGTTCCATTCTCCAAAGGAATTGATGCCTTGTTAGACATGAAGAGGTTGACATAAATAATGTCGTTTTGAGTGGCATAGATCAGATTGGGCACATAAGGTATAAATCGTATCAAGTTAGTAGGACAGCAGGAACAATCAAACCAAGCCTGGCGGGTAAGCGCTCCCTGGTTAAACTTGAATTTCCCATCTGCCTCTAATGGATTTGGGTAGAAAAACTCGGTGCCTGTCTGTGAGATACCTGCAATCAGTGCGTTATACAAGGTGCGTTCAAGCACATCATAATATTTGGATTGCCCGGTGAGGCGGAATAGTCGTTCGTTCCAATATACACTGCCGATAGCGGCACATGTTTCGCTATAAGCCGTAAGATTGGGCAGTTCGTAGTTTTTGCCAAAAGATTCTCCTCTATGTCTGGCGCCTATACCTCCTGTTATGTACATCTTTTTGTCCACCATATTCTCCCAGAGTTTATCGATAGCCGCACGATAAGCCGGATCTTCATAGATGGCGGCAATATCTGTCATGCCGGCATACAGATAGACAGCCCTGACAGCATGCCCAACAACTTCGTCCTGCTGAGTTACCGGAATATGGTCTTGATTGTAGGCACCGTATAATGCATCTCTGTGAATGGAATCACCCCGATTGTCAAGAAATTTCTTCGACAGTTTCAGATACTTATCTTCTCCGGTAATCTGATACAGCTTGACAAGCCCTGTTTCAATAATCTCATGTCCGGGAACTTTATAGTTTGCACTATCACCAAACACCTTTACTAACAGGTCGGCATTTTTGAGTGCAATGTCGAGGAAGTTGTGCTTTCCGGTAGCCCGGTAATGAGCAGAAGCAGCCTCAAACATGTGACCGCTGTTATACAATTCGTGACTTGAGCCTAAGTCAAACCACCTGTCGCCACCCGGTTTAACCCAATTACACGGAGGAGTCTTCGGGTCAATGGTTCTCCAGGTTGTAAGGTAACCATCCGGTTCCTGTCCGATTTTAACGATAGCGATAACCGAATCCACATACTTCTCAAGGACAGGATCGGGAGCGCTGATGAGCGAGTAGGCAGCCCCTTCAATCGTTTTGTACACATCCGTATCGTCGAAAGGCATCGAGCCACGCACCTTTCCTGTACCCCCATTCATAACCTTACCGGCCGTCACAAAGTTTTCAAATCGTCCCTCTTCCTCGCATTTATCAAACGCATACTGTATTGTAGTATGCTGAATAGTTTGAATACGCGGCAGCCAAAAAGAGTCTGTCAGCTCTACCTGAGTAAGGTTCACCAATTGAATAGGATAATCCGCATACATCGTATGCGGATTACCGGCTTGTTTATTACAGGCCAACAAGCAGAAAAGCCCTCCAATAACTAATAAAAGATGTTTCATATTATGTAATAAATTAGTAACCTGGATTTTGCTTCAAATTTCCATTTGAAAGCAACTGTTTCTGTGGGATTGGATAAAGATTACAATGATTGTCGGCATCTTTATCGTGCGAAAACCAAGATTGTGTGGTGAAAGCATTAAAACGTATCATGTCTTGTCTGCGTCTACCTTCTTGTGTAAATTCCCAACCCAGTTCATCAAGCATCCTGCCGAAAGTAATCTGGTCACCACCTTCATGAGTGGCAGCAACAAGATTATCACGACGTCCATAGTCATAGATACTTCCTTTAAGCAGGTCAGATCCTGTCACAATTGCTTTCGAAGCATTGTTGGTGAAATTGCGTTCGCGTACCTGAGTAACTACAACGGCAGCCTCTTCTGATTGTCCATTGCGGAGCAGAGCTTCTGCTTTCATTAGCAGGACATCAGCATAACGGAAGAGAGGCCAGTCGTTACTCAACCGGTTTGTAATACCCAAGGCATATTCAAACTTACCCCATCTGTATCCATGTACTTCTTCAGATTCGTCAATACTAGGTACTTCATTGATGTAATTAAGGGGTTGTCCACTCATTTTACCCATTGAACATAGGATTTCATTTCCGGCAGTAGTGTATTGCTGGCCTTTGATAAAACCATTAAGCCGCTCATCATCCGCATCGAAGGTGTTGATGTATTGTGGAATACAGCAAACGCCTCCCCAAGGAGACGATTGGAAATTATAAGTTGCCTGATTAGTCGGCTGGAGTGAGTACAGATGAAAATCGAATGCATTCCAATCGGTAACATACGTCTCATCGAAAGCGAGACCCATAATAATCTCTTTGGAATTTTCGTTGTTGGTTACGAATACGAGACGTTGATCAGCTTCCAGAATATAATTGTTGCTATTGATCACTTGATTGCATGCCTCAATACACTTAGCCCACTCTGTATAAGCTCCATTGGAGAATTGTTGGGCATTCAGATACATTTTAGCTAATAAGCTATATGCAGCCCATTTATTAAACCGTCCGTAATATTCACCACCTACTTTCTCGCTCAGAAGAGGTATATTCCCGGTAATCTCAGAGATGATAAATTCATAGACCTCTTTACGTGGAGTTTGTGTCGGTAAAAAGCCATCAGGTACATCAAACTGGGTGACAAGTGGTACATTACCGAAAAGATCCACCAGAATATAGTAGTATGAGGCTCTCAATACTTTAAGCTCGGCAATCACACTTTCCTGATTTTCGGGGATATTTATTGCGCCCGATTCTATTTGATAGAGCACCCTGTTGCAAGCATTCACTCCAACATACGTGCGTTCCCACGGTTGAATACAAATATCCTCTTCTGATGTCCACTTATGTTCATGCATACGTTTATAGATACCTCCGTCTACCCATCCGTTTGGTCGTGCAGGAATTACATCCTCGTCTGCAGGTAGCATTTGAGCACGTGCAACGCCGTTCCATAGCAGGAATGTTTGGCGCCAAGGTACATAAGCTGATCCTAAAAGTGCAGATAAATCATCGCCGGTCGGTTGAAATTGGTCGGCAATAATGTCCCGATAACTTTGATCTTCTAATTGAGTACAGGATGTTCCTGCAAACAGCATTAAAACGAATCCGTATAGAATTATTTTTGTTTTCATTTTATTAGAATTTAAAGATTAGAAATTGACATTAACCCCTAATGTGAAGGAGCGAATATTTGGATACTGATCGCGATTGTCGTAACCGGGGTTTAATCCGGATCGGGAGACTTCAGGGTCTGTTCCTTTATATCCGGTAATTATCAATGTATTCAGACTGGATACATATACGCGGAGGGATTTAACATACTTAATCCCCAAGGTAGGAATTGTATAGCCAAGAGTGATATTGTCTATTTTCCAATGGTCACCTTTTTCTACATAATAGCTATTAAATTCACCCGGTACCGAGGGGTCGAGTGGC
>BNTS01000027.1 GCA_025996775.1 Bacteroidia bacterium
GAATTGGGGTTTGGTTTCTTTTTCTTCTTTTTCTTCTTTACGGCGCTGTCAAAGCGAGTAAGGCTTTCCTGGCCTAAAATGTCCTGCGCATCACGTTTGAGTGGTTGGGGCTTTTCGTCGGCATCCAATAATTGAGGCTTAATGCCTTTCTTATTCATATTAATAACGTCGAAAGCCCGTTGTGCAGAGATTGTTACCAGATTAGCAGCAATCACCTTATCAGTTGAGAACGTGATTTCACGCTTGAAAATATCTGTTTTGAAGTGAAAGTAAGTATTATCCTTGGTTTCAAGGACGATATCGCGCGGAGGAAGACGTTTTATGGCTTCCACGTATGTATCAATTTCATAATTGATGCAGCACTTCAACTTGGCACATTGGCCTGCCAACTTTTGCGGATTCATGGAGATATCCTGGTAACGAGCGGCACCGGTGGCAACAGACACGAAGTTCGTCATCCAACTCGAGCAGCATAGTTCGCGTCCGCAAGGACCTATTCCTCCGATACGACCGGCTTCCTGGCGGGCGCCAATCTGCTTCATTTCAATACGTACCCGGAAGGTGTCGGCCAACACTTTAATAAGTTGCCTGAAATCCACTCGTTCATCTGCAATGTAATAGAAGATGGCTTTATTACCGTCTCCCTGATATTCCACATCGCCAATCTTCATATTCAGTCCAAGGTCGGCAGCAATCTGGCGCGAACGAATCATCGTTTCATGCTCCTTTGCTTTCGCCTCTTCGTATTTTTCTAAATCGTTTGGCTTTGCTTTGCGGTAGATGCGCTTTACCTCTACACCTTCCGTGCGGGTATTATTTTTCTTCATTTGCAGAAGCACCAACTTACCTGTCAGCGTTACTGTGCCTATATCATGTCCGGGCGTAGCTTCCACGGCAACCACATCGCCCTTTTCCAAAGGAATTTTGTTGCTGTTCATGAAGTAGCCTTTGCGGGTATTTTTGAATTGTATTTCTACATAGTCTGTTGCATTCTCTGCATCAGGCACTCCGCAAAGCCAATCGTATGTATTAAGTTTACTGTTTTGCACCTTACTGCATCCCTTACGGCACATACAGTTGCTGCAATTATTTTGTTTGAAATCCATTCCTTTTTATCATTAGATTATAATATTTACAAAAATAGAAAATAGAATTCAATTATTAGCTAACTCAAGCTTTCTTCTTATAGTGTTTTTTCAACTCGGACTCCACATCTATCTTTTGTTTGAAAATTACCTTACGCGTAAAAGCAGTAATAAAGCCTGTTCCATACCCAACTAACTGAATAAAACCGGCAATTACAGAAAGACAAGCAATAGGCAAACTTTTATTCACTACAAGAGATTCAAGAAACAATGCAAGCGCATACACACCTATGGGAAGTGAGGCCCAAGGACAGATAAGAGCAGATAAAAGCAGAAAAACCAAACCTATCACAAAAATAGCCGGCAAAAGATGTACCGGCTTCAAGGAATCGGGATGGAGTTGATACAATTCTACTCGCGCCATACCAAAGACATAGACTTGCCGATAAAACGATTTAAGATTGACACGCCGCTTATGATATACATGTGCATCGGGAAATAGCTCCACTGTGTATCCCGCCTTGCGGATTCGGGTGCTTAAGTCAATATCTTCGCCAAACATATCTTTAAATCCGCCAACCTTTTGATAGACTTCGCTTGAGAATCCCATATTAAAAGTGCGGGGAACAAATTTTTCCAGCCCATTTTTCCTGCCTCGGATTCCTCCGGTAGTAAGGAAAGAAGTCATGGAATAACTAATGGCTTTCTGAAGAGCAGTGAAAGAGGCGTGCGCTCTATCCGGGCCACCGTAACAATCCGCGTGGGTCTCGCTCAGATAGTTGGTAACCTTTTCAAAATAATCTTCAGGGATGATGCAATCCGAATCAAAGAACACCTGATATTTCCCTGAAGCTCTTTCCATACCATAGTTACGAGTCAGGCTTCGCCCTGAATTGGGCTTAAAGAAATAGCGGACATTTAACTGCGCTTCATATTCTTTCACCACGTTATCACATCGGATGGTTGATCCATCTTCAATGATAAGCGTTTCAAAATCTTTGAAGGTTTGCGACGCCAAACTTTGAAGCAGTTCGCGAACCTCACCCGGGCGATTATAAACCGGTATGATTATTGAATAAGTCATCATTTAGCGGCTGTTTCCATTAAATGATTCTTTTTCCAAGCTTGCCAACCCGACCAAGCTAATACAGCTATCAGTAATAATAAGATAAGGAAAGAACTGTATGCAGATATATTGGCAGCCATTATATATCCTTTAGGCAGGAACTCAAATACAACCGTATGCTCTCCCGCCGGAATACGCATAGCGCGCAATATCCAGTCGGCGCGGAAGTGAGTTGCTTCTTGTCCGTCTATTTTCACCTTCCATCCGGGATAGTATACTTCAGAGAAGACAGCCAATTGCTCGGCGCTTGCATTCGTTTTGTATGTAAGACGGTTAGGGCGATAGCTCGTTAACACAATTGAAGCTGTTGAATCCGGCCGAGGTGTAAAGCCATACAAATCAGAAGTAAATCGCTTGTCCACAACTGCCGTTTCCAAAGGATTCAGCACATCTAAAGCTTCAATCTCAGCATCCGCATTTTCCACAATATTCAATTGATTCACAAACCAGCAATTATCGTTATAATAGGGGTTAGGCAATGGAGGTTGTCCCGGATCATAAATAATATATCGGGTATTCAGCATATTCAGAGTAGTCGAAGCGGCCAGAACAGGTTGCAAATCCTGAAAAGTTCGAGCCTGCTGTAATGCCTCAATGATATTCCGGTATTCAGCATCTAACCGGTGATCGATTAACTCCTGATAACGGCGCAGCTTAACGGCATGATAACCTCCGATAGAATGATGAAAATAGGAAACATCCGTGCCCTGCCATGGATTATTCAATCCAAGCACCCGGTAAGAGAGCGTGGGATCTTTAAATATTTCATTATCGGCTACTCCGGCTTTGTAGGTATCAGCCGGCTTCACGTTTGTATAACTGCTGTCATTGATATAACGGCGGTCTATCGTCCAAAGATCGGCTAAAATAAGGACAGCGATTCCTGCACTCACGATTGTAGCTGCAGTTTTCTTGTTTTTAGATTTCCAGAACCAGAATAGTAACCCGGCACCTGCCAAAATAAAAAGCAAGGAACGGAGGGCGTCAGAAGAAGCCAAAGACTCCCTGTCAAGTAATAAAGCATTATAATACCAACCCCGTGCGTCATCAGGAAGTTGACTTAGGAGATTCGAATCATAGGATGATTGGAAATCAAGAAGGAGTGACGGTATGAGCCAAATAATCAAACAAATGCCTCCGGTTATACTCAACGACCAGATAAACCCTTTCTTTAGTCTCACTTGATCATTCTTTTCACCCGACAAAATCACACTAAGTCCCCATATAGCAATAATGGGGAGTACCAATCCGGGAATAACCAGCGCCATTTCTACGGTTCGAAACTTATTATATAAAGGCAAGTAGTGGAACATGAAGTCATTAAACGCATCAAAGTTTCGCCCTAATGCCAGGAAGGTCAAAAAAACGGCTCCTCCCAGGATCCACCATTTTATCGGATTGCGAATTACAAACATACCCAGCACAAACAGAAAACAAACCAAGGCTCCAAAATAAACAGGACCAGAGGTAAATGGTTTGTCGCCCCAATAGGTCGCAGCCTGTATTTCCGCACCCAATTGCTGACCATGCTGCTTTAGCGCAGTATATAATTCGGACGTATTACCTAAAGTTCCTCCGGAACTTCCACCATATACATTGGGAATCATCACAGAAAGAAGTTCTTCCCATCCGTAACTCCATTGGAAGGCATAGTCTTTATCCAAGCCTGACGAAACTTTTTCCACTTGTCCACCGGCATCTGCTTTGGGCGTCAATTCTGTTTGTCCGCGGATAGAGTGCTGTCCTAAGTCCCAGTTTGAATACATCTGTTTCGCATTAGGCAAAATTGAGAGAATAACACAAGTAAGCATAATAAGCGATGCTTTCAACCACTCACGATAGGCCTTTTCCTTTATGATTTTGTAGAATGTATACCCCAAATAAATAAACAGGCAGAGCAAAACCAGATAATAGGTTATCTGCACGTGTCCATTGGCCAACGATAAAGTGACTCCAAACAGGAATAAAATCCCTCCCCATAGATAGCTTCGCTTAAACAGCAACACCATTCCGGCCAATGTCAACGGCATATAAGCTATGACATATGCTTTCACAATATGACCTGCCTCGATGATTATTATATTATAGGAGGCGAAAGCGAAGGCAATAGATCCGGCAATAGCCAACCACCAATTGACTCCTAATACGCACATAAATAAATAGAAGCAAACCAAACCGACAAAGACCATTCCTGCATCGAAATACCCCGGCAATTTTAACAAATTTTCTATTATAGAATAATTGGGCAGATTAGGAGCAGGACTTCCATAACCCGGACCGTAAGGCATCCCTGAGAACATGGCGTCCGACCAAATGCTGAACTCGCCAGACTCAGCTGTATCGGCATACTTCTGCATCTGATTGCCGCCCGCCATGCCGCTTGCTTTAATGTTGTCACCTTGTACGATTACCTTCCCCTCAAATACTGCAGGAGCGAAAAATATCATCACCAAACCTAAAAACAAGGCTATCGCAATGACATGTTTACCTATTTCACTTATCAATTTTTGCATATCATATATAGTTTTATTTCTTTATACTCTTCCTTTAAACCATTTAGCTGTATAAAACCGAACGGCAAACCAAAAATGGCGGAAATTGGTGGAAACCCGTCCATAGTAGTTGCACATAATCCGGTATCTTTCTTTTAACGAAGCTTTTCGTTGTTTAGTACTCACTCCTCCGTCCAAGAAGTGGGAAAGCACTTTTCGGGTATTGAGATAAGTATCGGCCTCTTTCATACACCGGATACACCAATCGAAGTCGGATGAGTAGCGATACTGCATATCAAAAAGAGGAGCTAACTCAAGCTTCACCACAAATGACTGATGACACACCAGCATCCCCATCCTGAAACTTTTCCAAGTTAACTTATCAGGCGATTTCAACCTTCGCAATCCTAAAGAGTGACCTTGTTCATCCATTATAATAGTTTCACCATAAATAATATCAGGCAAAGTCGGTTCCTTTTGCACTAAAGAGGCTACTTGCTGCACAATATCAGCCGAATCAAGCGTATCTCCGGCATTCACGAACCAAACATAATCACCGGTAGCCTTCTTTAATCCTTTATTCATGGCGTCATATAATCCTTTATCCGGCTCACTTTTCCAATAAGCAATCCCAGCCTCGTAATGTCTTATAATATCTACTGTTCCATCTGAAGACGCCCCATCAATAATCAGATACTCAATACTGGGATACGACTGGCTCAGGATGCTCAAAATTGTCGGCTCCAGCCATTGAGCTGCATTATAAGTAATCGTAATGATGGAAAAAGTGGGATTCATTGCTTTGTAAGTAATTCTTTATACAAACTGTGCATTCGGATGTATTTAGCAGAAGTATTTTCATTTAGAAATCCTTTCCTTTAGCAGCAGTTGAATAACAGAGGAAGGAACTTATTTACATAATATTGTCAAAATATCGTTGGGTAAAAAAACTATTTTGTCATACGTTTGTACCGGTTTTTGTTTCAAAAAAAGTACAGGAATAATCGTTTTCCCTTGCGAAAAAGGCAATAATGCTGCTTTTCGTTCTAAATCAGCAAAAAGGTCTTCGGCATTGACCGGCTTCTCACTCCATTTACATTCGCCTACTAATAAATAATTTTCATCATGTGACGCAGCAACTACATCTAATTCTATAAATGTATCTTTTGCCGGATTACCCCACCATCTCGCAGCTGGATTAAAAGTAATTCCATTGATATTGAGATATGGAACCGAATCCCTGCAAAGTTTTTCCCAATAAAAGGATACATATCCCGCAAAGTGTTCCCTGATACGTTTCAAGACGACATCTGCTTGTTCTGTCTCAATAAAGGACCGGTAAGGCACCACATATTTAAAATAAAAATCAAGAAACGGATCAGCTATTTTATAAAGACTTTTTTTACTATTTCTGTAATTTTCCCCAAAAGGAACTTCTCTTTCTATATATCCGAGTAATAGCAGTTTATCTAATGGAGTCGCCAAATGAGTAGCGGGTTTACCCAGCCGTCCTGCAATTTCCGACAAACGATGACAACCCGAAGCAATCAGCGAAAGAATGGTGAACGAATGCACCGTATCGCGCATATCGTCCAAAAACAACCGTACCGGCTCATCGTACAGTATGCCCTGAGAACTCAACAAATGATATTTCAATGCTTCTCCCAAATCCGGTTCGGTCAACCGTAATTCCCAATAGCGGGGAATACCTCCCCAAACACTGTATTCTTCAATAGCCTCAACCGAAGAACACCCTAATACATCCTGAATATAAGGTGCTTGCAATGGTCTGATTCTCATTATTTCGTCCGCTCTGCCAAACAAAGGAGCAGCGCTATCCAAGACCAAGCCGTGCATCAATTGTTGAGACGAGCCGCAAATAATCAAATTAAATTTCAGTTGTTCTTTATTATCCATCCATTTTTGCAAGATGGCAGGCAGTTCGGGCGCACTTTTGACCAAATAAGGGAACTCATCCAAACAAAGCGTGATTTTTTGTTTTAAACGCAGATTAAATGTTTCAAAAAATGTATCCCAATCGGGATAGATCACTTTGTCAAAACCCGTTATCGTTGTTGCTATCACTTTTGCCAATAAGGAACGTTGCTGAGTTGCTTCTGACTGGTCTGCCATAAAGTATAGATCATCAGCTTTCAATACCTGCCGGATAAGACGTGATTTTCCACAGCGCCTTCTACCATAAATCACTACAAAAGAGGCTGCATCTCTTATCAGCGCTTTTTTTAAGCGAGCTTGTTCGGATATTCTATCAATAAATGGCATCATGAAATTACTGAATCATTATGTTTGACAAAAATAATGTTTTTCAAGCATAATAGCAAATTCTACAGTAAAACTATTACTATATCATCCCTCTTCGTTGCCATTTAATATAGATGTAAAAAATAACGTAGAAGCCTTTTGTATGAAAAAAACTTTTTCTGCAATGTTATATTATCTATATGTTGATTGGGCAAAACGTACCGCGGATGCTTGAGTGGAAACAAGATCGGTTCGTACCGGACATACGATTTCATCGGAAAAAGTGGGATTCATTGCTTTGTAAGTAATTCTTTATACAAAGATATATATTTTTCAGCAACAACCGATTCTGTGTAATTTGTTTGCACCTTCTCTATACATGCCTCCGGAAGATGCAATCTTTCTGTATTATCCAGTACCCACACTATACCGTTAGCCAAATCTTCCGAATCTCTATATTCAGCTAAATAGCCATTGATTTTATGATCAATAATATCTGTTTGCCCGCTATTATTAAAGCTTACGGAAGGACAACCGCAAGCCATGGATTCGGTGATCGTTTGCCCGAATGTTTCATAATAAGAAGGTACAACATTTACATCTGCCGCTGCATACAATTCTACAATTTGAGATACATCCTTCATCAGTCCCATTTGGAGAACCGGGAATGAGATGTCGCTTAAAAGATATTGCCCTTTAATACTCCCGAATAAGACTAATACTACATCCTGTCTTTGACTATATACTTTTTGCATGGCTTCTTTCAAGAAAACGAATCCTTTCACCGGATCATTTATCCTGAGAGCCCCCATTATTACGATTTTTTTATCAACAGACAGAGAAAGCTTCTCTCGCGCTGACGTTTTATCCAAAGGATGGAAAGTATTAATATCTATCACATTCGGGATTACTGAAACCTTGAGATTACTTGCATTGGCACTTTTCAACGCCATCAATTTCAACCAAGAACTAACAGCGACCAAATGTATACCAGATTCTTTTATAATCTTTTTGGATTTAAATATCCGGTAAGATAAATCTTTTTGTCTATCAGAATGTAAAAACGGACAGAAACCACATTCTTCGGTAAATCTTTCACAACCCCATGAATGGTGGCATATACCTGTAAACGCCCACATATCATGCATGGTCCAAACAATAGGTTTCCCGGTATCAATCAATGCATTTAAATCTTTGAGAGAAAGGAAACCTTGATTAATCCAATGAAGATGGAGTATATCAGCCTCCCTGACCAATGGATGGTTAACTATATTTGTTCCGGTATTCGCTATGGAAACCTTGAAGAGGTCTAAACGATTAAAGTGATTGTGAAGAAATATGACCAACCTTTCATAAGCAAACCTGAGGAAGTTAATTTTTGTGGTCAGCCAGGATGTATTTAATGAACTAACACTTTTGTCATCGGTATATTTGCTCCGCACTAACATCTTTGCATCTATCCCGTTTTTTTGAAGGGCTTTTAGGATACGGTTAGGCGCTTGCCCAAACTCTGTAGTGTCGAGTATCAGAACTTTCATTTTAGAAACGAATCGAGGGATACTTTCTTCTTAACTGCTGGATAAGCCACAAAGAAACTGTCCCACACCAATGTTTTATATTTCGGGGGAACGAAGGGGAATATCGTACTTCAAAGGAAGCTGTGTCATATTGTTTAGATAAAGAAATTAATTGCTTACGAGTAACGCCTCGTCCATATAGCTTCCCGGCTTCTCTAAATGTATTTAAACTTCTTGTTTCAAATATTCCCGGATAATATTGCAGACAGAAAGTACCGTACGTTTCGAACTCTGAAAAAGCAAATTTAGCCTGTTCATGTCCATCCTTCACATCAATCGCATTAATTATTTTTTCATACCATGTTGCTCCTGGAACTTTCGATTGCATAATGGCATCAATCAGTTGCTTCATAATATTTGAATCAATAATCATGTGCTCAGCAATAAAGGAATAATCAGCCATCTTGTCAAGACCAAGAATTGCATGTGTTGTCTTGAAATAGGGGGTATGGTATTCCGTTTTGGGTGTTATAATAAATTTCCCTTTTTCGTAAAAGTGAAGGGGTTTAAGTGGGAAAGTATCAGCATCCCATATCAGATATTGCTCCTTGGAATATGGGCTTAAAGCAAATCCCATCTTCAGAAACTGTTGCAGATACCATCCATAGTTACCCCAACCGCTGCGTTTCTTCATGAATGAAGCCACAGTCTGGTATGACAATCCAGGAACTAATGTATTTTCATCAATTATTACAATGTTATATGCTTTCTGAAATTTATCAGGAAAAAACCTTTTGTTCCTGATATCCGTTATCACGTATATAGTATCAGCACACAGATTTGGTTTTATGTACCTTATTACCTTCTTAGCAATAAAACAATCTCGCGTACCAACTAACAATACAACATCCATAATTTAATATTTGTGTAAAATATATCTCAGTAAACGTTTATAGGAAAAAAAATTCTTTTTTATCGTAACTTTATCAATGTCACGATTCGATAACACATAAGAAGGATGAGTAAGAGGGAATGATATTCCTTTAGATAAAACATGTACTTTATCATTTTTCTTTGTTGTATGTGTACTGTTTACATCACCGATACCAATATTTGTCACTAAATTAACCGATGGGTATATAGACAACTGATGTTGTGTACGCAGCATAAAGAAATACTGCGTATCCCAAGTGTTGATACCGCTTGTACCTTCTAAAGCATCTGTTATGGATGAAGAGAAATATATCTTCTCTCGCAGACTTGTAAAAAGTGAATTTCGTTTGTTCTTGTCTTCTTTGTATTTTGTCCAATATTCAAAGTTGACATCATAGTTCTTCCACACTCTACGCCACGACGCCCATCCCCATATATGGGCAAAAGAACAGAAGTCATAACTTTGACCCTTTGTTACTAATTCAGGAAAAAAAGAATCGCCTCCAACATGCCCTATACGTTCATCATCCTTATATTTAAGTAGCATTTCCTCACAAAACAGGAAGAAAGACAAATCCGGCAAACAGTCATCTTCCAGTATTATACCATATTCCTCCTGACTAAAAAACCAGGTGATAGCATTTGAAACTGCCATTTTACAACCAAAATTCTCACTCCGATACAAAGTCTTTAAGTCACAGTCCCAGTCTATACGTTCGATAATAGCCCGAGCCTCGGCACAACGTATCGACTCATCCGCTCGCCCTTCACGTGCTGCATCTGCGGCCACATACAATTTAGCAGGCTTAATCTCCCGAATCCGCTCAAACACCCGAACCGTAGTATCCGGCCGATTAAATATTAAAAATAAAATAGGGGTATTAAACATATCTGCTTTATCTCTTTTGATATGATTTAGACATAAATCTAAAATAATCACTGCATGAAATTGGAAAATAAATAGCTCGTAGTATAGAGAAAAAAGATTTTTTTTCAGGCACATGGAATAAATTCTTTCTTACCTTTAAATATATACAAGTTAGCTTTATATAGGCTATTAAACCCTTTTGAGACTGATATAAAGATATTCTTTGTGCATCTGCTTTCACTGAACCTTTTTCAGGTAAGGATTCTAACAATTTATACATTGACAAGAAATAAGTTTGCATTTTATTCCTTAATTCAATATAGAGAAATAAAGTTCTGAAAAAAGAACGAATTATATTTTTAATATTTTTATTTCCTTCACCTCTTTTCATTACTGGGGTAGTAAAGGTTGCAGATTCTTCATGCTCCCTATAGTTTACTAAGACCTTTTCAACAAACGTAATCTTATTGTAAGAGCCGGAAATAATCAAAAATAAATGATCATATAGAATAGTGGGAAAAGAGCGATATCTTAATACTTGTGGTATAAGATCTCTTTTTATCATCATGGTATGCCCGGAGATAGCCGAAGCAACATGAATAAGGCGTTCTATCTTGAAATTTGGTATTCTAATATCAAATTCAACTGTTTTCTTTTCAGAAAATGGTTTTGAAAATCCTCCACATAACCAATTGTCTTCTATAGCGTTCAGTTGATTCTCTATTTTATTTAAATCACATACGTCATCTTGATCGGAAACAACAACATAATCTCCTGTTGCTCTTTCCATTGCAGAGAAAAAATTCTCATTGATTCCCTTTTGTTTTTCATTTCTGTAAAGAGATATAAACACGTATTTATCAGCATATTCCTGCAGTATAGAGAACGTATTATCAGTAGAACAATCATCTTGAACAATCAATTCATAAATAGGATATGATTGATTAACAATAGAATCTAACTGTTGGCGTATATATTTGGCACCATTATAGGTACACATGACAATGGAAACTTTCTTATCTTTCATAGGAATGAAAGCACATATTCGGCCAATTTCTTAGTTGTTAATGTGTTTTTTGTATACTGATATAGAATGTTACTATAATAACTGCAAACAGAGTTAGTTAGCGACTTATGTTCAATTAATTTATTTGTTTCGATTATTAAATTCTTCGGGAAAACATGCATTGTATAAAGAGGGATTTTTTCTATATTTGGGAAATATGGTATGCAATTATTAGCCAATATCTCATAATGTCTTAAACAATCCCATCCTCCCTTTTTAGTAGTGACAGCATATTTTGAAATTGCATAACCATTATAATAATCAGTCTCATTATCATATGTATAAGTACTTATAAGACCTGGAATAATACTTGCTTGATCTCTGGTTTTTGATGGAAAAGGAGGAGCTATTATATTCTCTTTCGGAATAGCAAATGAGATAGGAAAAAAATATCTTCGATCATTATTTCGTAATTCACGCTTAAAATAAAATCCTTTATCAGATAATTTAAAGGCATCTGAATATTGTTTATAAAAGGAGTGGATGTATTTTAGACGAAAAATAGGCTTTATAGTATATGAAAGAGAGAAATCATAATCTCCACCGTCTATAAAAAAGACTTCTTGTTTCCGATAAACGAGTAATACATCATTTAAATAATCCAAGCATCCATAAACAGATCCATAAATAATACAATCATAAAACTTAGCTCTTACTTTTTCAATAATACTTATCGAGTCATCTATTCGTTTGTCCACAGATAAACGATTATAAATTGAAAATCCTTTACCATATAAAGAAGATAGTTTATCAGGTTCAATGCCTTGATACATAAACCAAGCATCCTTATTTGTGTAAACAGTAATACCAGACATGTTATTTAACCCATGAAAAAGCATGTCACACTGATAATCAGGTCTATCTCCTGGTTGGACAAATAATATATTCATAGTTTTATAATGTTAATAGTTTTTCCCTCTACAAATGGCTCTACGCATCTGAGACATATTAAATAGATATCCGCTTGTCAATGCACAAACAAATCCTAATTTTTCAAAATGTGATTTAATGACCCGTTCATCTTCTTCTTTATGATAAGTACATACTGAAAATGAAATACATTTTCCACTGGAGAGAAGTTCCTTTGCTCCTTGCAATGCAGATAGTTCAGCGCCTTCTATATCCATTTTAATATGTATTTTATCTATCGCTTTCCCTTTTATAAAGGTATCAAGTGTTAGACACTCCTCTGTGTTCTTATCACCTATGTATTTGTTTACAATATTCACTTTCCCCTTCCATGGTTCAAAGGTTTTATTTAGAGGCTTCTGCCATTGTTCCTCACACTCAAATAAATATACCTCTTTTACAAATTCGATAGTATCCAAGGCAAATATGCCTTCAGCTGCACCAATATCTAAAAGAATTTTGTCTTTCAGTTCATCAAATGACTGAACATATCTATGTGCAGATTCGGGATCCTGTTCTGTCACTAAGCTTCGGTATATATTTCTTATTCTACGGGATGCAAGATGATTTGGAAAAAATAATTTCTTCCCATTATGCTCCACATACGGAAAATCTTCATCATACAATACTGCCACAGGTAGTTTATTGTATTTCATAGATGCACCAAATGGATAAGGAGTGACACCATGTCTCCCTATAAATCTATAAGCATTATAATATTCATCTTTAGGAAAAAATGGGCTAAACACAAATATAATTACTCCCTTAATCCAACAAGCAGGATACTTGAGATTTATTAACATCTGTCCTAAAAACTGGTCATAAATTTTATTCCTCAGAGATTCCGAGAAACACTTTCGATATAAACGAACTATCATAATTATTTCATCTTAGTTTTTTTATTTAATTTAGATTCAATATACAAAGCATCTTCGACTGATTGAATTTTCATATTAAAAAGAGCAATATTATTTTCTATACACTCTTTCGACAAATCAATCAGATTGGTGGAGGACACTATATTGATTATTTCCGGAGAATATTTGTACTTAATAACACGAGCAGGATTTCCTCCCACAATTGCATAAGCCGGAACATCTTTTGCCACAACAGATCCCGCAGCGATAACAGCACCTTTGCCAATTGTCACTCCAGAAAGAATCATGGCATTCGTACCAATCCAGACTTCATCACTAATTGTTATAGCTCCTTTACTTTCCGAATCTAAAGGAGTTGAATTTCCTGTTAATAGACATATAGGATAAGATGTTATTGTATCTGTTTGGTGATTTCCTCCTAAAATAAACAACACGCCCGATGCTATAGAGACATAGTTCCCTATGATTAGTCTTTCACCTGGAATAACTCTTTTTAAGGCAGAAGAAGACCAGCTTAATACATTCAGGGCTCCATAGCTTCCTTCGCCTACTGTTACAAGTTCGATTGGAAAAACATTTTCAGCTACTGTTCCATTATGTTTATTCAGGACTCGCCATCTTTTTTTAAATTTGATCTTTCTTAAGACAGCGAGCAAAGTATTAATAATCATTTTTAAAAATTAGTAAGTAAATAATAACTCGAAAATTACAGTTCATTGTAATTTATTTTTTTCTATCTCTCAAAATATACTTGTGAAGTAAATGCTTCATAATATGATCGCGCTTTAATAAAGTATTCAGTTTCCACAATTTATCTTCGAAATGCCATAACGAAGGGATAAGTTTATATCCAAATGGAATGATATTCTTTATTTTCCTGTTTGCTTCTTTCCAGTTTTTCAAACGATATTTTTTATTGGCCCTTATTGGAGTTACCAATTTAGGCGGCATTTCGCATAACGTTCCGGCTGTATATGACGTTTTTGCAAACCGCCTGACCCAAATATGGGGTAAATGAGCGTTAGGCATTTCATTTCAGCCGTTTGGTCAAATTCCCGTTATTAAGCAACGATTTCATTTGCGTAATGGCGGTGCTGTTGAGTTGCCGTAACCGCTCGTTTTGCGGAAATCCCTGTCGAATGAGCAGGGCATTGATACTTTCCATATTCGACAGTACAACCAACTGTTCCAATGTGGCAAGGTCGCGAATATTGCCTTTACTGTCGGGATTTTCACTACGCCATTGTGCTGCTGTTTTGCCGAACAGAGCCACGTTTAACAAATCGGCTTCGTTGGCGTAAATGAAACTTGCTTGTTCTTTGGTTATAACAGCGGGAATTATCTGTTCCTTAATGGCATCAGTATGAATATGGTAGTTGATTTTTGACAACGTGCGTTGCAAATTCCATTCTAATGACAATTGTTGTTGTTCATCTTGTTTTAATCGGTCAAACTCGCTGATAAGATAGTATTTGAACTCTGGGCTAAGCCACGAAGCAAATTCAAAAGCAATGTTGCGGTGCGCAAATGTACCGCCGCCATAACGCCCTGATTTTGATATAATGCCTGTTGCATTTGTCTTTTCAATCCATTGTTTGGGAGAAATGGAAAAACCTGTTTCGGTCATCATCATTTTAACCTCACGGAATCCCGTTAGGTTAAAATTGGGGTTATTCATTCTTTCCCATATTCCCATAAAATTAACAGAAAAAACGGTACTCATCCAATGCGAAATCACAACAGCGGGAATTTCGCTGTTTTTGAATTTCGCCATATCGGTCAACGAAATGTATTGGTCTTCGCGTTGCGAGTAAAGCGTTACTTCCGTCCCCTGCACAGTGATTATGTCTTTTTTGTTCATAGTAATATCTATTTATAATTGAAAGTGCAAAGTTATTTTCTATACACTCTTTCGACAAATCAATCAGATTGACGGAGGACACTATATTGATGATTTCCTCCTAAAATAAACAACACGCCTGATGCTATAGAGACATAATGTTTTTTCTATCTCTCAAAATATACTTGTGAAGTAAATGCTTCATAATATGATCGCGCTTTAATAAAGTATTAAATTTCCACAATTTATCTTCGAAATGCCATAACGAAGGGATAAGTTTATATCCAAATGGAATGATATTCTTTATTTTTCTGTTTGCTTCTTTCCAGTTTTTCAAACGATATTTTTTATTGGCCCTTATTGGAGTTACCGGCTGCTCTTTATTAGAAATAATATCTGTAAACAACTGGTACCACTCTTGAGCCTTTAAATCGATTGAGAAATTAGAATCTATAAAATTCATTACTTCTTCATAGTGATTATCATTTCTGCCAAGTAAAGTAACAACTGATTCCGCCAAAACTTTATGTAATCTCTTTTGATTCTTATATAGGATACTTGTCGTTGGACAGATTGTTTCCAGATATGCAGGACATTTTATTGTCGTAACTAATGCTCCATCAACTTGCATTTCAATTGAAGTATATCCAAAAGTCTCGGTTTTACCCCATGGATTAGGTACGCCTACTCTTGTTTTTAGTAATATATCTCGTTTTTCTTCACCCAGAATACCCCAAAATTTGACAGATGAAAGGATTTCCCCCTTTGAATCTACCAAGTATGGCATAAATAATTTCTCATATTCGGAATCAGCAATGCCATATTCTCCTAATTGAGCATCCCTATTATACAATTTACCGGAGCCTATTACATTCAGGACGGCATCCGGATAAGCTTTAAGGATAATAGGCCAAGCCATTGCCAACATATGAAATCCTTTCTGCGGCACAATATTGCCTATATATGTAACATGCAAAGGTCTTTGGGAATAGGGTATTATTGAAGCTGATTGTTTTTTTACACTATTCATACTAAGACCATAATAAATAGCTGTAGATTTTTTAAATATAGCGTGATCCCTATACAAATCCAGTTGTTCATATCCTACACATACTACTCTGCTTACAGACTTTTTACCGGTATAATAAGCTAAATCTTTTGAAGACATGAAATTGGATGCCCAAATTACCAACTTCAATTTATCAGGGAAAATGCTAAGCTTATCGTTCTCACTGAAATCAGCAAGTATAAGAACAAGGATTTGGATATTGTCGTCTGTCGTTTTTTTGGCTAAATCTTGAAAATCTTTGACTTGCTTTATTTTAAGGAATGGAGGTGCTAAGCATAATTCGTCAACATAAACAATCACATTCAAATCCTCATAATTAGTCTCTAATGAACAAGCCAATAACCATAAAGCGTACTCTGAACCCCCTATTCCGGGATTTCCATTAAGAATATTAGAACAATCAATATTCTTTGTATTCTTGTTGGTACAATAAAAAGCAATATTTTGATACAGTCTCATTTAATTCGATTTAAGAAAAATTTAATACTCTCTTTGAATATAGTTGAGCGACTGTACTTCATTATCAATACATAAAATATTGCTGAGATAGCCACTTTAGATGCACAGAGAAAATATATATTTTGTATGTTTAGCGTAGCTGCCCATGCTATGAAAAAGCATCCAACAGTTATGATAAAATAGGGCAAGATGTCTTTAAACACCTGTGTCAATTGTAAATCTATCAGTTTACGTGCAAAGATATGCCACCCGAAGAAACCTAAAATAGATACAAAAACATAAGCTATAGCCATTTGAAAAATGCCGAAATTAATCATAAATAAAGCAATTGCAATTATAAGTAATGAGATTGAAATGGTATACCACATAATAATACTTGACTTGCCGAATGATGTTAGTAAGATATAATACAATGTATGAATAAAAGAGAAAGCTCCATAAATGCAGAATATTTGCAGGAAGGGAATACTCTCAATCCACTCTTTCCCTACGGTAATAAGAATAAACTCCCTCCCGATGAAAGCTAATCCTAACATCAGAGGAAAAGACACAAAAGCGCCGAAACGAATCATCTTTCTAAATACTTGTCGTTGCCTCTCTTTGTCGTCATTCACTACAACAAATACAGGTTGGGCAACGGAAGATACCATGCCTGAAATTACCGCACTCCCCAACTGCATCCATTTGAATCCTTGGGCATAATACCCCACTTGTTTTTCTCCGTAGAACCTACCAAGCAAAACAGAAAATATATTACTGTTGATTTGCATAAAGATACTTGTGAGGAATAATTTGGAGCTAAATCCAAGCATAGATTTCAAGGGCTTGAAATCTATGTGCCGGAATGTGGGTTTCCAGGGAGCAAGATACCATCGTAAGGATATTGAGATGGCGCTCATAAGGATGGCTTGCACAGCTAATCCCCAATAGGCAAATCCGCTTAATGCCAAAAGCAACCCGGCAGCGCCGGATATTGTAACGGCTGTAACATCAATCTTAGCCCGTTCCTTTACCATCAATTTCTTAATTAAGATAGCATTATGGGCAAAACCCAAACTTGCTATCAAAATGCTAAGGAAGAGCAGTCTTGATAAAGGGATTAGTATCGGTTTGTCATAAAAACGAGCAATCAGCGGAGCCGAGAAAAACAACAGAACATAAATAACTATTCCTGCCAGGGCGCCAAACCAGAAAACGGCATTATAATCTTCATGCTTTATCTCTTTCTTATTAATTAATGCAGCCGTAAAACCACTCTCCATAATTGTATTGGAGATGGCGATAAAGATGGCTAACATCCCTATTAATCCATAGTCGCCAGGACTAAGGATGCGGGCAATGGCAATGCCAAATATCGCTCCAACAATTTGCTGGAAGAAATTGCTTAAACCTCCCCAAAATAGGCCTTTAGCAGTTTTTTCTTTAAGTGATGATTCCCCCATTACTGCGCGTTAAGATACTGCCGGAAGTAGGCAATGGTCGGCCTCAGGCCTTCTTCAAGGGAAATCTTGGGTTCCCAGCCGTTGAGCTTCTCTTTAGCTAAGGTGATGTTGGGCTTTCGTTGCTTTGGATCATCTGCGGGTAAGGGGTGGAAGGTTATTTTGGATTTGGAGTTCGTGAGACTGATTACTTTCTCAGCCAGCTCGATCATGGTGAATTCGCCGGGGTTACCCAGATTGACGGGGCCGGTGAAGTTTTCTGTAGCCATCATGCGGGTCATACCTTCTACCAGATCGTCTACGTATTGAAAACTGCGGGTTTGAGTGCCGTCGCCGTAGATTGTTATGTTTTCACCTTTTAGGGCTTGTACTATGAAATTAGACACAACCCGTCCGTCGTCGGGGCGCATATTGGGACCATAGGTATTGAATATGCGGATAATCTTAATATCTACATTGTTTTGCCGGTAATAGTCCATGAACAGGGTCTCGGCGCAACGTTTGCCTTCGTCATAACATGAGCGAATGCCGATGGGGTTTACGTTTCCCCAATAACTTTCTTCCTGAGGATGGACAAAGGGATCGCCATAGACTTCGCTGGTGGATGCCTGCAATATACGGGCTTTAATACGTTTGGCTAAACCCAGCATATTGATGGCGCCTATCACAGACGTCTTGGTGGTACTTACCGGGTCGAACTGATAATGCGGGGGGGATGCCGGACAAGCCAGATTGTATATCTCGTCTACTTCCACATAGTAGGGGAATGTTACATCGTGGCGAACCAATTCAAAATTCGGGTTATTCAGTAAGTGGACTATATTTTGCTTACGACCGGTAAAGTAGTTGTCCATGCAGATAACTATATTTCCCTCATTCAATAAGCGTTCGCATAGGTGTGAACCTATAAAACCAGCTCCACCTGTTACTAATATTTGCTTCATTTTCATCTAATTTAATAGGTACGCAAAAGCTCGTCACTCCCATTCCGGGGTGACTTAAATCGTACAAAACTACACAAAAAAAATGATTTTACTCCCAATACCTTTGCGTTTCTGCTTAAAAAACGCCCATCAGGAAGTGTATCCAAGTGAGCGTTAGAATAAAATTCAGATAGTTTAGTTACAAAATATTCTGCATTCTTTCTTGAAATTCGTTGTCTGAATTTGGTGCATTGACTATTGCCTCTATTACTTGTTCTGCAAATGCTGAAGAATAGTATTGAGATAAAATCTCGTCATATTCGTTTAATATTTTAGTTGTGTAACACAAGACAAATTTTTTATAGTGAAACGCTTTCCAAAGCCAAAAGAAATCCGAATAGGCTTGTACGGATATAAGTAAACAGTTCGTGTCAAGAACAACTTTCATTTGTTATAGGGTGTCCTCATATGCGTATTCAACCACTCGTGCATTACCTCATTGCTCAGGTTTTTTTCTTTCCAAATACGTTTGGATTCTTCTTCAACTTTATTGCAATAATAATCATGCAAAACTTCTTGCAATTCATTCAAATTTTCCATAGAACAACGGATTCCGTAAGTATATTCTTTCTCGGACAGAAATTGAAACATGCTTTGCATAGAACCTTTCGTTCCTGATTTTACTTCGACAGGGACAATATCGGCATTGCTGCCCGCTTTTTCGCGCTGCCAATAGTGTAGTAGTATGGAACTATTGCTTGGGGCGGATTTTAATAATTCCAAACCCACAAACAATTCTGCCAAAGCACCTTTGTTTACCTGTTCCAGACTTTCTACAGTAAGCAGTTGGCTCAAATCTAATAGTGCAAATGCTCCAAGGTGTGTTCTGTGAAAACCCCATCCCAATAGTTGTTTGAACAATTCAATTTATATCTAAGATCTAACAGCCAGTCATATTTACTTGGTTGTTTCCTGAATGGCACCCATCGAGGTTACTATTGCACACAAAATTTTGTTTTTCAGCGGATTGAAAAATAATATTTTCTATCTTTGCGTTATTGTCTGATTGGCTTTTTAAGAATGATTAAAATACTTATAAAGATTACACAAAATGAATAAAGAACTTAATAAAGAAGAAGGGAGTTCGACAATTTATCGAGATATATACGATAGAAGTTATGTTTGGAATTGGAGATACATGTTCAAATTTGAATTAGCAAGTCTCCTGGGACGTCTGTTTTTTAATAGTTCTCCCAAAAAGAAATCAACATTTCTGCACTTAGGTTGCGGCGGTAATTATTTGGAAGACTTTGTTAATGCAGATTTTTACTATCTTCGATGGGTGCCATTCAGGAAACAACCAAGTAAATATGACTGGCTGTTAGATCTTAGATATAAATTGAATTGCCCAAACAACTATTGGGATGGGGTTTTCACAGAACACACCTTGGAGCATTTGCACTATAGCGACTGCCTGAAGCTATTCAAAGAGCTATATCGCACTATGAAACCCGGTAGTTATCTGCGAATTTGCGTACCCGGGTTAGAGGAATCCCTGGCAGCACGAAAACCGGAACAAACCAAAGCGGAAGTCATATATCAGTTGACACAAAATTTCGGCCACGTTTCCGTCTGGGATGAAGAAACCTTTTTTATCGTACTCAAAGATGCCGGATTTAGTAAGATACAGAAATCCTCTTATAAACAAGGTGCTGATGAACGCTTACTCCGTGATAGTTCCTACCATGTTGATGGAAGTATATATATAGAAGCTCAAAAATGGGGAATGTAGAACAAAGCGACTTCATAGTGATCTAATGTGGGATTAGTTATTGCGAACGAATAAATTATTCCCGGATTTCCAAAGGGTGTATCGCTTCAGGGATTCTTTGCTCGTGCCGCTTACCGGATTAGCGATGCCGTACACCAGTTCGTACTTGGTTTGACATTTTGGGCAGATTGCGTAAATATGGTCTTCGTCTACTTCTACTTTTACGGATCGACTGGCTTCAAAAGGGCAAGCCAAATCGAAGGCAAAATATTCATCACCTCTTGAATCGGGTAATCCATGATATACCAGTATACCACCAAAGCCTATGTACTCACTCGCTTTTCGGGGGGCAGTAAACACCTTATAGGCCATGCCGGCTACCAAATCCTTATCTTCGAAGGTTAAATCCAGTTCGAGATAGACGGGGCTGTTGGGGATGCTGGATCTGAAGGTGCTGTCACAGGAGCCTGCCGAAAATAGCAGCAGGCAGAGGAGTATTCGTTTCATCTCATTCGGCTAATAGTTTCCTTTCGGCATCCACGGCTTTCTCAAAGGTGAAGCCGGTTACTACTTGCTGCAGCAGTGCGGCTATGGCATCGTTGCATAGGTTGCCGATGCTTCCTTCGTGGGTATGGTGGATGGCTTTGTCGGGGACAAAGTTGCCCGCCTCTATTTCAAGGCCTACCTGTTTATAAGCATCCCGGAAGGGAACACCAGAGAGGACTCGCCTGTTTACTTCTTCCACACTGAAAATCGGTGCATATTTAAGGTCGTCAAGTATATGCTCGTTCACTCTCACCTCGCTCAGCATATAATTTGCCATGCGGATGCAGTTTTTCAGTTCGTCGAATGACGGGAGGAATATCTCCTTGATAATCTGCAAATCGCGAAAATAGCCTGAAGGGAGGTTGTTACTTATCAGTGTTATTTGCTGAGGCAGACCTTGTATCTTATTGCATTTGGCGCGTGTGAGTTCAAACACATCGGGATTTTTCTTATGGGGCATGATGCTGGAGCCGGTAGTAAACTGGTCGGGCAATTTGATAAAGCCGAAGTTCTGACTGTTGAACATACAAGCGTCGTAGGCCAGTTTGGAGAGGGTTGCAGCAATACCTGCCAGAGCAAAAGACACTGTGCGCTCCATCTTGCCACGTCCCATCTGGGCATAGACAACATTGTAATCCATCGAATCAAAGCCCAGCAAATCGGTTGTCAACTGCCGGTCTAAAGGGAATGAGGAACCATAGCCGGCAGCAGAGCCTAAGGGATTGCGATTGGTTACCTTATAGGCCGCCTGCAAGAGCTGCAAGTCGTCTACCAGGCTTTCGGCATACGCACCAAACCACAGTCCGAAGGAAGAGGGCATGGCAATCTGCAGATGGGTGTATCCCGGCAAGAGGACGTCTTTATAGCGCTCGCTTTGACTGAGCAGTGTAGCCGTCAATTCGGAAACCGCATCCGTCACTTCCCTGATCTGTGAACGGGTATACAGCTTCAAGTCAAGCAATACCTGATCGTTGCGCGAGCGTCCGCTATGTATCTTCTTACCTGTATCACCCAGACTGCGCGTAAGCAACAGTTCCACTTCAGAGTGCACATCTTCCACGCCGTCTTCAATCATAAACTTACCTTCATCGGCAAGCTTATAGATTTTCTTCAACTCGGCCAGTAATTGCGTAAGTTCATCCCTGGCAAGCAATCCGATACTTTCAAGCATGGTGATATGAGCCATCGAACCCAGTACGTCATACTTGGCCAGATAGATATCCATCTCCCTGTCTCTACCAACAGTGAAGGCCTCCACCTCGCGGTCGACCTGTACATTCTTTTCCCAAAGTTTTTGAGCCATTTGTGTGAGAATTAATAAGGCAGCGAAGCCAATAGAGCCGACATCTTATCTATAGCGTCCTGCATAGGTTTGGATACCATGGGTTTGATAAACGGATTCAAGTCGGCGCGAGCCGTTAGTTTCAACCGGGTATCATTCTCCACAACCTGCTTCAGTTGTACCCACAAGGTGAGGGGAATCGGCGAGTTTGTTGTCTGAAACTTGATTGTTTTGTTTGGTTCACGCTCTACAATCTGGAACGTAATCTTCCCAATCGGATCTACGGCAAAGCTGCACGAATCGCTATCAAACGAAAAATCCTTGAGTTTGTCGGTTGGTATCTTGTCTTTTATTCTTTCTAAATTAGAAAGATCCGACAGCAATCCATAGACTCGTTCATCATTATAAGGAATCGCCTTAACGTCGCTAACAAATTCAGTCATCAGGGCTTCGGATTAGTATTAGGATTCCAGTTGGCCGGATCTCTTCTCCACTCCTGCAAGGTAGCTATTTCTGCCTGACTGATATACTCTGTACGTACAGCTTCTTCAATAACGGCATCGTAGTTACTCAACGTGGTGAGGGGTACTTTGGCATCTTTGAATTTCTTTTCGGAAATGGGGAAGCCATGGGTAAAAATGGCCACCATGCCTATCACATCGCAACCGAAATTGCGAACAGCCTCAACAGCTTTCAGGCTACTGCCTCCTGTAGAAACCAAATCTTCTATCACAACCACCTTCGATCCGGGTTTTAACTCTCCTTCAATGAGATTTTCCAGACCATGGTCTTTCGGAGTGGCACGGATATACACGAAAGGCAATCCTAACAAATCGGCTACCAATGCACCTTGGGCGATGGCTCCCGTAGCTACGCCGGCAATAGCTTCAGCATTCTCGTATTTCTCGCTAATCACTCGTGCCAGTTCTAACTTGATAAAACTTCGAACATTCGGATAAGAGAGAGTCTTTCTATTGTCGCAGTAGATGGGAGATTTCCATCCCGACGCCCACGTGAATGGATTAGCCGGTTGAAGCTTAACAGCTTTAACCTTTAATAATTTCTCTGCTACTAATCTTTCCAGTGTTTTCATATACTTATTATAATCTATTTTATCAGCACAAAAGTAGGCCATTCGTTACGAATTACCTAATATATCTGATAAAAAATTTATATGAAGAAACGGCAACGTTGCAGTTGTCGGATGAAGCGGAAATAACTATTCTCCATCGCAGATATATGCATTTTTTTGGGCAGATACCTTGATAAGTTTTATAAGAAGCCGTTATCTTTTCATCGTTTGACAGCTGTCGAACAACTGTTTGACAAGCGTCGAATAGCTGTTCGACTGCTGTCAAACAGTTGTTCGACACTTGTCAAACGATGAAAAAGACCTGATATCTGCAGAAAGTTTACATAAGGGATTCTTAAAAAAATGCTGACGAAAAAAAGATCTATCCACGTTTACTTGTACCTCCAGCACAGAAAATACGGCAATACAGCATTTATTTCGCATGATATCAAACGATTGTCTACTTCATGATAGAAACCTTCAAAAAAGCTAATAAATAAATCAATCGAATTTATACAAACAACGGACAAATAATTTCGACGATAGAAAAAAAGTTTTATCTTTACGGCATATTCTTACAATAAGTCTACTGACAATTAACTTTAACATAAAAATAATTATAACACTTTTGTTTTATGAAACTTTTATATCCACAAGAACATCTTGCATGTAAAAATTATGTTTCAGACTTTTCAATAGGTTTTAGCAACAGGGAAGTAAAAAAGGGTGAGATTCTCAAATCATCTGATAAATACTTCAACTACTTTATTTTCCTACTTGAGGGTGAAGCCATGGTTTCATGTAACGAATTTAGGAATCATTTGTGCCAGGGAGGTGAAATGATTTTTGTTGCCCAGGATTCTGATCTTTCAGCAGAGGCAATAACAGACTTGAAGTACATCTTATTAAGTTTTGACAACCAATTCACGTTGTGCGACCAGCTTGCAATGGAGTCGCTACAAGCGAATGAATCCAAACCACCTATTTTTAACAAAATAGACATCCGCCCCCCCATGCGTTCAGTATTAGACAGCGTTCTTTTCTATCTGGACCATAAAATTCAATGTAAGCATCTTCATGCCATCAAGCAAAAGGAAGTTTTCCTTATTCTCCGCGCTTTTTACACGAAAGAAGAAATGGCACGCTTTCTGGCTCCAATGCTTAACCGCAACATGGACTTTAAGACCTTTATACTACAGCATTATCAGGAAGTGAAGACCGTAGAAGAGCTGGCTAATATGTGCAAAATGTCGGTACGCTCCTTCAACCGTAAGTTCAATGATTTTTTTAACGACTCTCCTTACAGTTGGATGTTGAAACAAAAATCCCGTCACATCAAAACACGCTTAGCGGATGGGAAAACTACTTTCGGCGCTATTATTAAAGATTATGGGTTCAGTTCCCCGGCGCACTTTACTACCTATTGCAAAAAGCAATTCGGACAAAGCCCGTCTAAACTGAGAAAGCAATTACTTGCTGAAACGCATTGATCTATAGCTTACTTACCTGGCCGTCGCTTAGCTGATAGCGTTCACCACTTTCCGGGCAGACGGCCATGTTTGTGTCGTCGAACTCCAAACGACAACCGTATTCACTTACCCAACCTGTCTGTCGGGAAGGGTTTCCTACCACCAATGCATACGGCAGAACATCTTTGGTAACAACGGCTCCCGCTCCTACCAAGGCATACGCACCAATGGTATGTCCGCATACGATCGTAGCATTTGCTCCTATTGTAGCCCCTTTCTCCACCTTCGTTCTCTCATATTGATGCTTGCGCGAAACAGCACTTCGAGGATTAATGACATTGGTAAACACACAGCTTGGCCCAAGAAACACATCATCCGCACAAGTTACCCCGGTATATATAGATACATTGTTTTGCACCTTTACCCGGTTGCCCAGCACAACTTCGGGCGATACAACCACGTTTTGCCCGATATTACAATCGCTGCCGATAATGCAGCCGGTCATAATATGCGAAAAATGCCAGATGCGTGTTCCCGCCCCTATGCTGCTTCCGGGGTCAATAACTGCTGTTTCGTGTGCCTGATAATTTTCCATATTGCTTCCGTATTATTTATAGATGAGAAAAATGGTTGGTTTCTTGCTTAAGTCCGGCACTTTCCCTTCCCATTCCTTTACGGGGTACGTCAGGATAGATTCATCGTTGCAGGTTATGTCCGAAGCGATGCATAGGCGCGTCGAAGGGCGGCATATCTGTATCAGTTCCTCAGCCAATTTGTTGTTTCGGTAAGGTGTTTCTATAAAGAGCTGTGTTTGATTCTCGGCATAGATTCGGTTTTCTAATTTCTTTATCGCGAGGCTGCGCTCACCTGCATCTATAGGAAGATAGCCATGGAAGGCAAAACTCTGTCCATTAAATCCCGAAGCCATAAGCGACATCAGTATAGACGAAGGACCTACCAACGGTACCACCGGATACTTCTTTCGCTGGGCAATAGCTACTATGTCAGCGCCCGGGTCGGCAATAGCCGGACATCCGGCTTCGGAAATAACGCCTACAGGGAAACCTTCGGCCAGTGGCTTAAGAAATCCGGACGCCTCCTCCGGAGAAGTATGCTTATTGAGTTCATAAAAAGTGAGTTCGTCAATTTGTATAGCCGGCTCTGTCTTTTTCAGGAACCGCCTGGCTGTCCGCACATTCTCCACAATAAAATGCTTGATTCCAAGGATAATCTCGCGGTTATACTCCGGCAACACCCTCCGGTGTTCCGTATCCCCCAGCGTAACCGGTATCATAAAAAGCGAAGCCTTCATACAGTTTCTTTTGAGCAAAAGTACTACTTTTGCATCAAACAATCAGAATACAATGACATTTCCTGCTGAATTTTGTGAGCGTACCCGGAGATTGATGGGGAAGGAGTTTGAATTGCTGGAGGAGGCTTTGCAACTGGAAGCGCCTGTTAGTATCCGGGTTAATGCAGCAAAGGGGGTTGTTGGACTGCCTGCCGAGGAGCGGGTGGCTTGGTGTGATACAGGATATTATTTACCGGAGCGTATTTCTTTCACCTTCGATCCTTTGTTTCATGCAGGGGCTTATTATGTACAAGAAGCTTCTTCTATGTTTTTGGAGCAGGCTGTGAAAGCTCATGTTCATGAGCCGGTAAAGTGCCTGGATCTTTGTGCCGCTCCGGGAGGGAAATCAACGCATCTTTGCAGTGTACTTCCTGAAGGTAGTTTGCTGGTTTGCAATGAGGTGATTCGAAGTCGCAGCTATATTTTGGCAGAGAATGTAGCTAAATGGGGTAATCCTGATACGATTGTTTGCAATAATGACCCGGAGGCGCTGGGAGAGTTGACTCACTTCTTCGACCTGATTATTGCCGACCTGCCTTGCTCGGGAGAAGGGATGTTTCGCAAAGATATCGGAGCAACAGAGGAATGGAGTGAAGCCAACGTGAACCTCTGCGCCGCCCGCCAGCGACGGATTATCCACGATATTTGGAATGCCCTTAAGCCCGGCGGACTCTTAGTATATAGTACGTGTACATATAATATAGAAGAAAACGAAGAAAATATACATTATATTAAAGAGGAACTGGGAGCCGATATACTCCCAATACCCACCAAAGAGGAATGGAACATAAGCGGACCTTTCCGCTATAACGCCCCCGTCTATCGATTCTTCCCTCATAAAACAAAAGGTGAAGGTTTTTTTTTGGCAATCTTACGCAAGACAGAAGGAGGTATTCATATCACAAAGCAGCCTAAAGAAAAAAAGAAAACGGCTCCTATCCCACCTCCTACTGCTGTCAATCATTGGCTGCACTATCCCGATAACTTCCGAATTGAACTTACAGGCCAGTCCATACAAGCCATACCCCTCATTCATACCGAGAGCATCAGTTGCCTCACCCGCCAATTACACATTCTTTCATCCGGCATTAGAATGGGCGAGGTAAAGGGAAAAGACTTAATACCGGCACATTCTTTAGCCCTAAGTACAGAGCTGAGCCACTCTGCTTTCCCCACCATAGAGGTTAGTCGAGAAGAAGCCATCCGTTATTTACAGAAGGAAGCGATTCCTCTGTCAGGTGAAAAAGGCTACCAGTTGCTCACATACGAAGGAATGCCCTTAGGTTATGTAAAGCAGTTAGGCAACCGTGCGAACAATCTCTACCCACAGGAATGGCGCATTCGCAGCAATAAAAAAACCGGGGAAAGAACGGATATCGTTCTAACCCCGGGCACTTTATTCTCTGTATAGCAACAGCGTTGCTTAGTCTGTCACCTTAACTTTGATATTACGATACCAAACATCGTCGCCATGGTCTTGGAAGCCAATAAAACCTTCATGGTTTTCACCGCCACAGTTCAACAACAGTTCATAGGCAACAGGAAAATCGCCACCTTTTTTGAATTTGCTCTTGTCCAAAAGTTCTTTCCATTGCGGAGTCCACAAGTGGTATTCAACTGTCTTCTCGCCATTCTGGTAATGGATGATCGTGCCTTTATAGCTCAAAATCTTACCCGTGTTCCATTCGCCAAACGGTTTAGAGTTTTGAGGAACCGCCGGAATCATGTCATACAATGATGAAGATTGACGGTTGCCGTTCTCGCCCAATTTAGCATCAGGGTGGTTTGCGTTATCCAGCACCTGATATTCAGGAGCCGAGATATACGAAGGTTGTCCTTCTACTTCCTGAATGAAATAAAGCACACCCGAATTAGAACCTTTACCTACTTTCCATTCAAACTCTAATTCATAGTTTTTGAATTTGTGCGCATAAAGAAGATCGCCGCCATCTGTTGCACCGGCTTCTCCGTTACCTGAACCTTTGATGTGGATCGTGCCATCTACAACCTCCCATGCTCCGGGTGCTGCTGCTTGGCTATAACCTCTCCATCCATTCAATGTTTTGCCATCAAAAATGGTAACATAGCCATCTGCATCCGGAGTCAGACTTGCAAAATCTGCTGCCGGAAGTCCTTCAATCAATTTGTACTCAACGGGGGCATCTGTTGCTGCTTCTGCGGCAGGAGCCTGTTCCGTTGTTTTCTTACCGCCGCAAGATGTAAAACCAATCATAGCGACAGCGCTTAACAATAATACTACTTTCTTCATTTTTTATTTATATTAGTGTATTTCTTTGACAATGTGATTTTATTGAGGCAGATCAACTAATTTCCAACCATCGCGATAGTTGTGCTTGATTAAGCCTTCAGCGAATAGTTTTGCCTTTACAGGATCTGTCCAAATCTTATTGAATTTCGGGTCTCCGTCAACAATCTTGAAATCGTCTTTGATGAGGATTCTCAATTCGTCGGAGTCGGTAATATTGGTGAACTTCATGTTCGGGCCATCCCACAACAATTCTTTGTTCAATGTTTGCAGACGAACTGCCAATACACCCATCACAACCATTTCGTTGAACGGACCTGCTTCAGAGAAGTCAGATTTCGTTTTTACGCGACTGCCGGCGCTTTCTTTAGCTGCGCGAATCCAGTCTTGTTCGTGACCGCCCTGCATGGCTTTAGGTACACGACGAACTGTCTTCGGAACATTGGGTGTGCGACCTGAGAGTAACCAGGGCTGTGCGCCATAGCAACCGCAAATCAAAGTGTCTTTTGTTCCGTAGAAAGCTACATAACCACCTTGTACATTCATTTCTTTTCCAACGGGGAAGCCTTCCGGTCTGTCGGGTTTCAAACCGCCATCGTACCAATGAATTTCTACTTCGGGGAAAGCAACCTTTGGTAAATTCTCACGAGCGGGGAAAATCAGTTTTACGTGTTGAGCTTGCGGAGCGCAGTCTTGTAATAATAAAGTAGATGAACCTTGAACTTTGGTAGGATAACCTAACTTCAAGCCCTTGAATACAGGGTGCAGGATATGGCAAGCCATATCGCCTAATGCTCCTGTACCATAAGCCCACCAGCCACGCCAGTTCCAGGGATGATAAGCGTTGTTGTATGGTCTCAAAGCTGCAGGACCTGTAAACAAATCCCAGTTAAGAGTAGAAGGAACTTTATCTGCTTTTTCAGGAGCATTCAATCCTTGCGGCCAGATAGGACGGTCGGTGAAAGCTTCTACTTTGCGTACTTCGCCGATTTCGCCATTCCAAATCCATTCGCATGCAAGGTCTACACCTTCGTCTGACGAACCTTGGTTACCCATCTGTGTTGCTACATTGTATTTGGCGGCTAATTTGGTAAGCAATCGAGATTCATAAACAGAGTGGGTCAATGGCTTCTGCACATATACATGCTTGCCTAAAGTAATGGCTTCAGAAGCGATTATACAGTGTGTGTGGTCTGCTGTTGCAACCATAACGGCGTCTATGCTCTTTCCCAACTCATCATACATCTTACGATAGTCCCAATACTTCTTGGCTTGGGGATATCTATCGAAAACAGGTTTCGCATATCTCCAGTCAACGTCGCAGAGGGCTACGAAATTTTCTGTTTCCATGTTGCGGAGATTGGTACTACCCATACCTCCAATACCAACACCGGCAATATTTAACTTATCAGATGGCGCTGTATATCCATGACTCTTCCCTAAAATTGTATTCGGGACAATCGTTAAAGCTGCGGCTGCGGCAGTTCCTTTTTGAAGAAATGATCTTCTTGAAATGTTTGACATAATAACAATAATTTTATTAGATTAGCACTTAATCTTATTAATTCATACTGAACTTCTCCTCTTAATCCAAACTGACGCAAATATAACCAATACGCAAGTACAGACCGAGAAAATGAAACGCTTTTATTACTTAAATAATATTTTTTAACGATTAAAGATAACAAATAATTGCTATGAGATGAGGTCGGAGGAGACGAGGCCGTTCATTAGGGCGTAGAAGGTGAGGCCGGAAGTGGTTTTGATGCCGAGCTTGGAGGTGATGTTTTTGCGGTGAGAGAGAACGGTGTTGAGGCTTATGTTTAGGCGGTCTGCTATGTCTTTGTTGGTATGTCCCTGAACGATAAGTTGGAGGACGTCGATTTCGCGCGTAGAGAGCTCTTTGTTCTTTTCGCCGTTTGCGGAGGCGGTTTCGGCGGAAAAGATATGTTGCAGTTGTTCGATTATGGCTTCTTGGGTGGAACATGCGTTTATGATGTTGCATCCGTTGGAGAGGAGTTTACCACTCATTCGGCAGCTACAACCGTCGGGTACAGGTAACTTATCGCTCAAAACGACAGTTTTAGTGCGGCGTGGAAGGAAAAAGTCGGCATTCAATATAAAAGTTTCAGCCTGGGTGAAGTAGTAGTCGAAGTCGACATTGGCTTGAGTGAAACAATCGAAAGCGGTGTAGTAGCCTATTTCTACGGGTGCAAAATAATCCACCAACAAGCTTTGCAAGCCGGTGCTTTGTAGAGTGTCATTGCTTATGATGCCTATGTGCTTAGTTCTGCGCATAGCAATTGTTATACCTGAATCTTTTCCATCGCTTCTACCATGGGAGCCAATATGCGGTATCGGATGCGATTGTGTTGTTTGATGTCTCGCTCAAGGCTGTTGATAGAGAAGATAACGGCGTAACAGAGATTGACGTCATACTCGCCCGACAGGTGCTTTACCATTATACGCTTCAGGTCGGCCAGGAGTTCTTCCAGTGCGTCTTCAGCAGTTTCGCGGGGATGAGTGTTTATTCCTATTTTCTGGTCTTTCAGTTTCTCACTCAAAGCCAAGCAATAAGGAAACCACTCTTTGTCGTCGTTCTCCATGCGAGCCACCAGCTCATCTTTGAAGGTAGAGAAAAACTTTCCGATTAACACCAGTGTTTGATTGCCGGGCGTACTTCTATGGATAAACGAGGTAAGATGTCGCTCGATATTGGGTAGCTGGTAACGGAAGTAGTCTTGATTAGTCTTGATAAGGTATTCTACTATCTGGGAAGTATGAAAGGTCTGGAGTTTTTTCTCTGGAAAAAACTCTTCATTGAGGAAGGTATTAACTACGGCAAGCAGGAAGTCGGTATCTAATCCGTAATCCGCACAGATCTCTTCCACTGTTTTATCCCCCAGCCCAAGACGGATACCGAAGCGGTTGATAACAGGAATAAGTGAGGGGTGTTCTTCCACCACCTCACTCATTGGCAAATCTGCATATACTAACATAGTCTTTTTATGCTTCTTCCCATTGCTTGCGCAATAATTCAACAGCAGCAGGGACAACGGTCGCCCGGTCGCCTTTGCATCCACATTCAAAACTTACGTATTTGTTATATCCCAGCATCTTCAAGCCTTTGAAGCCTGCTACGTAATTATCAGCATCCCCGTCTTCGCCAGGCATACTGCGACGTTTGCGACTGGCTATGTGTACGTGTTGCAGATATTCGCCTGCAGAGAGGAAGGCGCCCATATCGCAGGTCTCTTCAGACGTCATGTGCCAGAAGTCGCCCATACAGCGTACACCCGGATTGTTGATGTCATGGCATATACGAGCAGCATCGGCTACTTGGCGAAGGTAGAAAGCTTCGTTACGGGCAAGCGGTTCGAATATCACGGTTGTATTATTTTCAGTCGCCCAATTGCCCATGATGTTGAACTGTTCACAAAGGAAATCGCGGGTTTGCTGCGTATGTGGCATGACGGGGGTCTGGCTGTTGAAGGCCGGAACGATGATAACGCCTGTAGAACCTAACTGGCCGGCAGCGCCGATAATCTCTTTCATTGTATCCAGACACTTTTGGCGAATGGCCGAATCGGTTGACAGGATGAAGCCTTCAAAGCCTGCACAGATAGCGCTCACTTTGATGGGACGTCCTTCCAGGGCCTTTTTGATTTCGTCAACACGACCTGCTAATCCACGGCCACCGGGTTCGAAACCAACTACGCCCAACTTCTCCATAAAGTCGAGCTTCTCATTTAAGGTTTCGCCCGGAGCAATACCTTCCTGAAAGGAGATGTTCAACTCGGCTGTGCTATTTTTGCAGCAACTTTCGCCTTCACCATTGCAACAACTTTCGCCTTTCTGGGCGGTGTTGTTCTTTGGGCCACAGGCAGTCAGGGCTGCTCCGCCAATGGCAACAGCAGCTCCCGACAAGCTTGATCTTAGAAAGTTTCTTCTATTCAATATCATATTGTCTTACTTTTTAGCATCAAGTGGTTTACCCGGAACAGCTACCTTGAATCCACTCATATCCATATTGCCGAGGTTAAGGTCTTTCGGCAGATAATCCAGAGGCGAAGCTGTCATCTCATCCCAGGTAGTTTTTGCGCCACTATAAGCCGACTCACGTCCCATGATAGCTGCCATACAAGCTACGGCTGTTTCCGAAGCCTGGTCAATTGGTTTTCCGCTTCGGATATGGTTAATCCAGTTTACGTGCTCCAATGTGTATGGGTCGGTTTGCTTGAAGTTAGCCTTTTCAGCTTCTTTGTCGTATTCCCAGATAACCTTTCCGGCTAAATCTTTAATGACTGCGTTATTGCCACTATCAATATGTAATGAGCCTTTGGCTCCTTGAATAAATTCGCTCACATTGTTTGCCGTGCCATCAATCTGGCGGCACATGCTGTGCAAGTGGATGCCATTCTCCATTTCAAAGTCTACACTGAAGAAGTCGTACTGGTCACCGGTTATACGACGTTCACGAGATCCAAAGCCTACGGCTGAAGCAGGTTTGAGTCCGCTGAACCAAGTAAATATATCTATATTATGTACGTGTTGCTCTACGATATGGTCACCCGAAAGCCATTTCCAGTTCACCCAGTCGCGAATCATCCATTCACAATCGCTCCAACCCGGTTTACGTTCGTTGAACCAAAGCATGCTTTGATTCCAATAAACAACACCTCCGGTTATTTCACCGATAAGTCCGCTCTGAACTTGCTTATACGCTTCTACGTAATTGCGTTGATGATGACGTTGTGTACCTGTTATTACACAAAGGTTCTTAGCAGCAGCCTGTTTGGCAGTAGCTACGATGGTACGATACCCTACGGGATCCACGCAAATAGGTTTTTCAAGGAATGAATGTACGCCCTTTTCAGTAGCATACTGGAAATGAATAGGGCGGAAGTTGGGAGGAGTAGCTATAATCACAACATCTACTCCACTGTCAATAACCTGCTTGTAGGCGTCTAAACCTACAAAACGGTTGCTTTCGGGAACGTCGATGCCTTTATCAGCTTTCAACTTATTTGCCAGACTGTCTAAGCGATCTTGGAAAGTATCGCCCAGAGCGGTAATGGTAAGTCCGTTGGCAGCATTCAGGAAGTTAAAGGCCGCACCCGAACCACGTCCGCCGCAACCAATTACACCAGCTTTCAGTTCCTTCCCGTCGTCGGCAAAGTCTACTAAATTGGGTACATAATAAGAACCGGCTTCTTTTAGAGGTTTGAGGGCCGAGGTTTTTTCGGCGCCACCACCGCAGGAAGTAAGAACGGCAGCCGTGCTACCTGTTCCGATTGCGCCTAATGCGCCTGCCATTGCCGAGCTTTTCAGAAATGACCTTCTACTAATACTGTTTTCGTTTTTCATGATTTCAATTATTTATTTAACGTTTTTGTAATCTTTATTATTTAGCACTAAGCGAAGCATCGGGTACACAAACCACGCGGAAGCCAATCCCGCGAATGTCTGAATACCACCAAATACTCTTGGGTTGCTGCGGGTCGGTCTTCAACCAAGCTTCATGATGCGTATAATCCCTGGCGGCTGAGCGTAGGTCGGCAGCATCCGAGGCATAATTACCTCCGCGCACTACCCATTCTTCACCGTCCGTAACGAGGGGATTTGTTACCGATTCGCCCCCTTTGCTATACGCTTCAGGATCGTATTTGTCTGCGCAATACTCCATCACATTACCCAACATGTTTTTCAATCCAAAAGGATTAGCTTTCACCTCAGACGGTTCTTGCGTTTTATTCTTACTGTTCTTTACGTAGATAACGTACGAACTGATACTGTCGGTCTTTGCATTGAAAAACTTGCGCCAGAAACCCTGATCGGAGAATGAAACAGGGTTGCCTGGAAAGAAGTAAGGTGTTTCGGCACCTCCCCGGGCTGCATACTCCCACTCTGCCTCGGTAGGCAACCGGTAGTTCTTTCCAGTCTTTTTCGACAGCCACTGGCAGAACGTTTCCGCTGCATAATGGGTCATAGTGATAGCCGGGCGACTACCAGATCCCCAACCCTGGTCGGGTAATCCGAACGGAGGCGTAGGGCCGGAAATGGCGTCTACATCCGGACGGCTATTGTTGGCATAAACCGTTTCGGGCGGTGTGCGTCCTTCGCTCATGGTATTGGCATAGAAGGCCCAAAAAAGATCCCAGGTAACTTCTACCTCGGCTATAAAGAAGGGGCTGAGGGTGACATTACGCACCGGCGCTTCATCCGGCTTATGAAAGTATTCCTTCTCCGGGCTACCCATGGAGAAAGAACCTCCCGGAATGGCAACCATTTTAAAGGAGACAGCTGTTCCGGGGATCTGCTCGGTATAATCGGTAAAGGATATAACTTGTGCCGGAGCCTTGAAATACTGACTGGTATCTACAGGTGCTCCCGAAGCGCCTGCTCCCGGAATACCCGTCATCTTTCCATGTGTATAATTCGGATTATAATGTCCGGCATCGAGGTGGCAACTGATACATTGCAAATCCAGTTTCTTCTCATTCTCTTCATAATAAAGGTGAGCCGTGATTGCATCGTTCGTTATCCCCTGAGGGAATAAGTTCTGATGACATTCTTTGCATGATTCGTTGGGTATATAGGTAACGGCATGTTCAAGTTCAGACTTTTGATCCCAGTCGAAGTCTACACTGTCTTTTGTCATCCATCCCCAGACATCCTTTAAGCCCAGCTTGGCTTTGGCGGAATAATGCGCCCAAGTATTCAAATGGGGAGGAAGATGACAATCTACACAATGTACTTTCACACCGCTACTATTGTTCACATGTTTGGATAATTTCCAACTGGTTTCCACATGCGGATGCACATGGCACATCATACAGGAGGTGTCAGTCGAAAAATAATTGGAAGTTAGAAACAACCCTGTAAAACAAAACACGCCCAGAAAAAGCCCTATTAGGAAAAATAAGTTTTTTTTCCCTAATATGGCTTTCCCGGGCGAATGGTGATTAGATTCTCTTTTCATCATTTGTATATAAAGTCAGCTATTTATACATTTTTTTTTGAAATCGGCAATAAAAGTAGTACAATCTCTGATAATACTAAAAAAAAGTATGTGCTTTTTTTGAATATTAACGCTATTCAACCCATTTTTGCCATTTCTGTTTGTCATTATAGCCGGCTTCCACCATTGTTTCGATGAATTGCATACCTCTCACACCATCGTATACAGTTGGGAAGTCTAACGCCTGAGGCGATGGTTGCTCTCCATTTTTGATGGCGCGAACGGTTGCAGCAAAATTCCGGTATATATTGGCAAATGATTCGATAAAGCCTTCGGGATGTCCGGCGGGGGTCCGGGTTTTCAGCTTGGTATTGTCGGTAAGGAAGCTGTTGCTGCCTACTCTGACGATTTCTTTGGACTTATTATTCCATTTCAGATAAAGGCTGTTGGGTTCTTCCTGATGCCATTCCAAGCCACCTTTCTCGCCGTAGATTTGAATATCGAGCCTGTTTTCTTCTCCGGCGGCAATTTGGGTGCAGGTAAGCACACCGGTTGCTCCATTGTCATATTTCAGAAAAGCGGCTGCATCGTCATCGATGGGGCGTCCAGGGGCAAAGGCTTTCAGCTCGGCGCAAAGTTCGGTTACTTTGCCACCTGTAATGTATTCGGTGAGATGCCAGGCATGGGTACCTATATCACCAACGGCGCCGGCTTTGCCCGAACGTTTGGGGTCGGTACGCCATCCGGCGTTATTACCGCCCTGCAGCTCTATCCGTTCCGACAGCCAACCTTGTGTATATTGTACATAGATACGACGCAGCTTGCCGAAGTCTCCGCGGGCAATCCGCTCTTTCGCCTCTTTTACGGCAGGATAGCCTGAATAAACATGGGTAAGAGCCAGGATTAATTTTGTTTCTTCCACTTTCTTTTGCAATAGCTTAGCCTCCTCAAGTGAAAAAGTCATGGGTTTATCTACCACCACATGGAAGCCTCTTTCAAGCGCCATTAAAGCCGGTTCGAAATGCCATTTATTAGGAGTTACAATGGTTACAAAATCCATCCGTTCGCCTTCAGGAAGCGTTACTTCATGTTTAAACATTTCCTGATAGGTCTTATAAATCCTATCATCAGGCAGGTAATAAGAACGTCCGGAACTAAGCGAGATATCCGGATCAACACTAAAACATCCACAAACCAGTTCCACCTGGTTGTCCATAAAAGCGGCACATCTGTGAATAGCACCAATGAAAGCATCGCTTCCACCGCCTACCATCCCCATTCTAAGTTTTCTGTTTGTCATTTTTATTCGTTTTTCAAGGTAATTAATTGATTTAACAGGAAGCTAACAAAGAGAACCACAATAGACTATACAAATTTCCCCAAAAGGCCTCCCTCTCAGCGTGCCAAATATACAAAACATTTAATAATTGCAAGCCCTGATTCAGAATTAAATTTTCAAACCATATAAATTAATTGGAAACATCATGCTTATGATAACTTTACAACGGCTTTGAGAGCAGCTTGACCTTCGATAGCAACTACTATGACACCCTTAGGCAGAGCGAATGTCGCATAGTCGGAAGCGAGGACTGTGTTTGTCAAAACCTTGCTTGAGAATATGACAGCGAGCTTAGACCATCAAACTGCACAACCTCACTCGGTAGCCAATATCTTAACAGCGTCTTCAACCAATTTTAAGTCTAAATTTTATTAGTACAAGATAAACATAGAATAAGATAAAAAGAAAAAATTAATAGTCTAAAATATTTCTTATTATCCACCAAGTTATGACTAATATTAACAATCCCTATATATTGTATTTATTGTATATTTTATGGTAAAAAAATGGGTGTTTTATTGTAAGAATTAAAATTGATAGAATCGTTATTATTCTCTTCATAAATTTCTTATATATTCAGTATATTAATATCATTTTACATTAATAAACAGTAGATTACTATTACTATCATACATAATATCCCAACCCTGAAACCTAATTTAACACATTTACCAGCTTGAAGTGATGCTCTATCTGCCATTTCAAATTGCTTGTTTAAATAAAGTGATTCGACTTTAGCAG
>BNTS01000028.1 GCA_025996775.1 Bacteroidia bacterium
ACCCGCTTGCGTATCACCCGCACCGAATACATATCCTGTCCCGGCTGCGGACGTACCCTCTACGATTTGCAGACAACAATTGCCCGTGTAAAAGCTGCCACCTCACACCTCAAAGGCCTAAAGATAGGCATCATGGGCTGCATCGTAAACGGCCCCGGCGAAATGGCCGACGCCGACTACGGCTACGTAGGCGCAGGCCACAGTCGCATCAGTCTCTACAAATCCAAAACCTGCATCCTGAAAAACATCTCTGAAACCGAAGCCGTAACCCGCCTCATCCAACTCATCAAAGACAACGGCGACTGGACAGAAGCCTAAAAAACACATTGTTTTTAAAAAATTTTATTATATTTGCAATCTATGAAGATTGAGTTAATTGATACCGGGTATTTTTATGCGGACGGGGGAGCCATGTTTGGGGCTGTCCCTAAGTCGGCTTGGCAAAGGCGCTATCCTTCAGACGAAACGAACGGGTGCGTGCTGGCTATGAGGAGTGCCTTAGTACATACCGACAACGGACGTTTGATTCTCATAGACAATGGGGCAGGCAATAAGCATCTGAAACAAACGAGCTACTACCGCTTCTTCAACCTGGTTGATCTTCACGAGGAATTAGCCAAGCGCGGTATTCAGCCGGAGCAGATTACCGACGTGGCGCTTACACATCTGCATTTCGATCATTGCGGCTATACCACGCTGAAAAACAAAGCTATCGAAGCAAATGAAACGGACGAAGATGGCGAGGAGCTTTTAAAACATGAACGTTACGTATTGGCTTTCCCAAAAGCAACGCACTGGATAAGTCGCGAGCAATGGGATAATTGCCACCGGCCGAATCATATAGAGAAAGACTCGTATTTCGTTGAGAACGTACAGGCTATACTCTCGGCCAATAAGCTAAGGCTTGTAGATGCGGATACGGCGCTTTGCCCTGAAGTAAGTCTTCGTCTCTATGGCGGACATACTCTCGGACAACTCGTACCTTATATATACACACCCCGGCGAACGTTTGTCTTTGCTGGCGACGTGATACCCCTGGCCCCAAGCGTATCGCCGGAATGGATATCTGCCTATGACACCTACCCCATAACCTCCTACTACGAGAAAGTGCGGATGCTGGAAGAAGCCGCCACGGAAAAACAGGCCATCATCTTTTGTCATGATGCCTATACACGCTGTTCAACAATCAAAAAAATTGGCAACTTCTACAAAACTGACGAGACAATAGCCCCATTCTAAAAATAATAATATTATCTTTGCAAACTTAGACGATTACTCACGCTTTTATTCAAAATTACAGTTAAATATTTATGAAGATTCAACTATTCAGCAGATTAAAACCGAAAGAAAATAAATTCTTTCAGTTACTACATGAAATGGGAGAGATTACAATCAAAGCAGCAGATTTGATTGTAGAGTGTGTGCAAGTGTCCAGTCATAGAGAGTCTATCGACTACTATCGACTGATTAAAGACGAGGAACACAAAGCAGACGCCGTTCAGAGCAAGATTTTTGAGGAACTGAACAACACCTTTATCACCCCTTTTGACAGGGAAGACATTAACAACCTTTCAGCCTCCATGGACGATGTGGTTGACTTGATTAACAGTTGCGCTAAACGTATCATGCTGTACAACCCCAAGCAAATGCCCTCGGAAGGTGTTAAATTGGCTGAGCTTGTTCGCGAATCGGCCACTGCCCTATTATTAGCCATCGAGGAACTCGACTCATTTAAGAAGCGCCCGGAAAAAATAAAAGAATATTGTGCGCAATTAGAGAAAGTAGAAAAACAAGCCGACGACGTGTACGAACATTTTCTTATCAACCTGTTTGAGAACGAAAAAGATGCTGTGGAAATAATTAAACTCAAAGACATTCTTCACGAACTGGAAAAGGCGTGTGACGCAGCTCAAGCCGTAGGGAAGACAATAAAAACGGTCATAATCAAATTCTCGTAAAACAAAATTGGATAGAATATGACACTTTTATTTATTGTAATAGGATTAGCCCTCATCTTTGATTTTATCAACGGTTTTCACGATGCTGCCAATTCCATAGCTACTATTGTATCAACTAAAGTACTTACACCATTTCAAGCAGTTCTATGGGCTGCGTGTTTCAATTTCGCAGCTTTCTTCATTGCAAAATTTATCATTGGCGAGTTTGGGATAGCCAATACGGTAGCCAAAACAGTATACCCCGAGTTTATCACGCTGCATGTTATCTTGGCAGGACTGATTGCAGCCGTTGTATGGAACCTGCTCACCTGGTGGTTGGGCATTCCTTCTTCATCATCGCACACCCTTATCGGCGGCTTTGCCGGAGCAGCTATTGCAAGCGCCGGCTTCGGAAGTATTCAGGGAATGGTAATTCTAAAAATTGCCTCCTTTATCTTTCTGGCTCCGCTGATTGGTATGGGTATCGCCATGATATTGGCTGCGCTTACACTCAATCTTTTTCGCAATACGCAACCCAATCATGCACAACAATGGTTTAAGCGTATGCAGTTGATTTCGTCGGCTCTATTCTGTACCGGACACGGGTTGAACGACTCGCAGAAAGTAATGGGTATCATTGCCGCAGCACTTTTTGCCTCCGGCGAAATTGCAGATATCACCACTATCCCTACGTGGGTACCCTTTTCCTGCTTTACAGTCATAGCCTTAGGAACGATGTCAGGAGGTTGGCGAATTGTGAAAACAATGGGTAGCCGCATTACCAAAATAACACCCATGGAAGGAGTTGTGGCCGATACTGCAGGAGCCATCACGCTCTATATAACTGAATTTCTTCACATACCCGTCAGCACAACGCATACCATTACGGGAGCTATCATGGGCGTCGGAGCCATCAAACGTCTTTCGGCAGTAAGGTGGGGCATTACCAAAGACCTGCTCGTAGCCTGGATATTGACAATCCCTGTAAGTGCAGTTATGGCCATGATTTGTTATTACATCATACAAATGTTTTGATGTAAACAAATTCCCATTATCTTTGGGGTGTGGAAAAACAACGATCAACATCCTATATCAGTATATTGCTCACGCTATTGTTTGGCGTGAGCATATTCGCTTTCTTCGGATACTCTTACCGATACCACTTGGTGTATCATGAGCAGTATCAACTATTTTTGTATACGTCCGACTATTTTTCCGATACAATGCAGCATCCGGGTGGACTTTCGGATTACCTGTCCCGCTTCCTGACCCAGTTTTTCGGCAACCCTTTGCGGGCTGCTTTGATTGTGGCCGTGCTGCTTATGATTGTACAACGGCAAGTCCTTTCCCTCGCTTATAAACTTGGAGGGAAGAAGTCAGCCTATATTCCGCTCACCTTTATTCCTTCCATCCTCTTTCTGCAGTTACTTTGTGATGAAAACTTCATGTTAACGGGCGTTGTTTCGCTTGTGATGGCATTGGCGGCTATACAGCTCTGTCTTGTTCTCAGGCACCGGCAATTTCGAATGGCCTACATTCTGCTGATGATTCCTGTGGTATATATGTTTGCGGGAGGAACGGCGTTGGTCTTTATCCTCCTCAGTTTGGCTAATGAACTGATAAATGGTGAAATAAAAGGAGAGGTGCGCGTGTTTTTCATCCTTGGATGTGGCTTGCTTTTGATTCTCTTGCCCTTGATAGCTAAATGGATTTATGTGCAATATCCCCTCAGTAAGTTATGGACGGGTGGGGACTTCTATCGTTTTCAGAATATATTCCCCGGAGGGCTTGGCTTGCTTTGGGTGCTAACGGCTGCTATCCCCGTCCTGTTCCGCTCCCTGCCAAGCAGTTGCCATAAGCTCTGGAAAACGTTTGCAGGCATGGGTGTACAAATTATTCTGCTTATTATATTGACACTTTACGGTTTGATGCAAACAACCGACTGGAAGAAGGAGGAAGTAATGCGGTATGACTACTTTGCCCAACACAGGCAATGGGATGAGATAATCCGCTTAGCCGATCGTCGTTCTCCCTCATCTCCCTTATCCGTCTCGCTACTCAATCTGGCCTTATCTAAACAAGGCTTATTGCCCGACCGGATGTTTCATTATTACCAAAATAGATCAGAGGGGCTGATGCCTTCCTTCATGCGCGACTTCACTGTACCGTTTGTATCTGGAGAAGTATACTACCATTTAGGCTTTATCAACACAGCTCAACGCTATGCCTTTGAAGCGATGGAATCTATCCCCGACAGCCAGAAAAGCGTTCGCGCCATTAAGAGATTAGCGGAAACGAACCTGCTTAATGGTGAATATGAAGTAGCCGCCAAATACCTCCACTTACTTCAGAATACATTATATTATAAGGTATGGGCAGATGAGACCCTTCTCTGCCTAAGCGATGAGAAACGGATAGAAGCAAATCCGGAATGGGCCAACCTGCGCAAGTATCGTACCAAAAAAGATTTCCTTTTCAGCGAGACGGAGAAAGACATGATGCTGGGTATCGTGCTGCAACAAGACCCGACGAACCGCCCCGTATACGAATACCTGATGGCCTACTGCCTACTTACGAAAGACCTGGAACATTTTTACCGCTACTACCCCATTGGCCAGGTAACGTACCGAACCATCCCCAAAAGCTATCAGGAAGCCTTAGTCTATATCTGGGGCCTTTCAAACTCCGATATTTCGAACTGCCCTTTCTCCATTAGCAATGAGGTGAAAAAACAGGTACAGGAATATAAACGCATCTACACAGGTTATAGTAACCCGGAGCAATTGCTGCGTCCATACTCCAACACTTTTTGGTATTATTTACACTTTAGACAATGAATCGTATGAAACACTATATCATTCTTTGTTTGGCACTTATATTCACAGCTTGCCAGGAGTCAGTTACACCCTCGGAGGTGGTGGAAGCCCCCCCTACCCTGTTTCCCGACTATGCCGAAGTAACCATCCCCACAACCATAGCCCCTCTGAACTTCAGGGTAGAAACTGAGTATGAAAAGATAGATGCCCTGATAGAAGGAAGCCGTTCTGGAAGCATCCATGTACAACAGTCTCAAGTAATAGACATCCCTTCTCGCGAATGGAAACGCTTGCTTGAGGATAATGCGGAAGGAAGCCTGAAACTGACCATTTCCATCAAGCAATCCGGAGAATGGATACAATACAAGCCATTTTCCATATACATAAGCCCCTACTCCATCGACTATGGCTTAGTGTATCGCCTGATAGCTCCCGGCTACGAAGTGTATAGCAAGATGGGGATTTACCAGCGAAATCTGTCGGACTTCAGGCAGACGGCCTTGCTTGAAAATACTCTTTTGCCCGGCAATTGCATAAACTGTCATTCGTTCTGCGTTGGTAATCCCGAACAAATGAGCCTTCACCTGCGCGGCGAGCTTGGCGGAACAATATTAATGGCCGATGGACAAACAGATATCTATAATACAAAAACCGATCAAACCATTGGTAACTGCGTATACCCCTACTGGCACCCATCGGGTAAATACATAGCCTATTCGGTAAACGAAACGCGTCAAGTATTCCATGAACGCAAAGATGAACGGGTGGAAGTGGTAGACGCTCAGTCTGACATGGTTGTCTACAATCGTGAAACGAATGAGTTACTTTCCTGCCCCCAGTTACAATCGAAGGATGCTTTTGAGACATTCCCCTCTTTCTCACCCGACGGACGTTGGCTTTATTTCTGCTCGTCAGAGGCCCATCCCATTCCTGAAGCCTACGAGCAGGTGAAGTATAGCCTCTGCCGAATTCCCTTCGACCCTGCAAACGGAACCTTTGGCGAGCAGGTAGATACATTGGTCTCAGCCAAGGCGCTCGACAAGTCCGTTTCCTTCCCCCGACCTTCTTATGATGGCAGATATATAATGTATGTGTTATCCGATTACGGCAATTTCTCTATCTGGCATAAAGAAGCCAATCTCTGGCTGCTGGATTTGCAGACAAACGAAACGCGTGAGTTGGTAGAAATAAACAGCAACAACGTAGATAGTTACCATAGCTGGAGCACCAACTCACATTGGTTCGTGTTTAGCAGTCGTCGCCTTGATGGCCTCTACACCCGTCCTTATTTAGCGTCTATCGACGATACCGGACATATCAGTAAGCCCTTCCTTCTCCCCCAGAAAGACCCCGGCCTATACGATACATCACTCTATTCCTTTAATATCCCGGAATTTGTTACCGGTTCTGTTCACTTTAATACACGCGAAGTAGAAAAGAAAGCCATATCTCCCAATCGCATACAAATGAAATTCAAATGGCAACACTAAAACAAATCGCCGTATATTGCGGCTCAAGCTCCGGCACAAACGAAATATATGCCCGTCAAGCCCATCTATTGGGAGAAACCTTAGCCCAAGAAAACATAGCAATTGTTTATGGCGGAGGCAAAGTTGGAATGATGAAACATGTTGCCGACGGCGCCCTCAGCCACGGTGGCAAGGTAATAGGTGTTATTCCTACGTTCTTAGCAAAAAAAGAAATCATGCACGATAGGGCGACGGATATGATTGTGGTTGAAACGATGCATGAACGAAAACACCTGATGAGTGAACTCTGCGACGGTGTCATTGCCTTACCTGGCGGCTATGGAACGATGGATGAGTTATTTGAGATGCTCACCTGGGAACAGTTGGGTTTACATAAAAAACCAATCGGACTTCTCAACATCAATGGCTTTTATGACGCCCTAATAGCCTTAATCAAAACCATGACACACGAAGGTTTCCTGAAAGAATCCAATCGTGACCTCCTTCTATTAAGTGACCAAATACCCGATTTATTGGATCAAATGAAATCATTCACAGCTCTCTACACTCCCAAATGGTTATAACCCATCCTGGGACACTCTTGTTTACATTGCTGACAGACACAAGCACGTTGTTAATAACCCCCAAGTAAGATGTTAATAACCATTTTTATTTGGTAGTGTGGCAGAAATATTTTACATTACCGCACTTTGAATACTGTATGATATGTATAATACATCATTAAAGAAAAAATTCTTTAAACTATTGCTTAATATATGCTGAATTAACATATCTTTGCGGGGTAAAAAGGTGAAAAAACGAAATTTTAAATAGTAAGTAAAACTTAAACTAATTATCTTATGTGGTTACTTAATTCTTCTATTGGGAAGAAACTGATTATGAGTATATCAGGCCTCTTCCTTATTCTGTTCCTACTCTTTCACTTAACAATGAATGTAGCAGCAGTATTTTCAGAAGAGGCTTACAACGTGATCTGTTCATTCCTCGGCTCCAACTGGTATGCCGTGGCGGGAACAGGAGTGTTGGCTGCCGGCTTTCTGATACACATTGGTTACTCCATCTTGCTTACGCTCGAAAATCGTAAGGCTCGTGGAAACGACCGCTATGCAGTAAATGCAAGACCCAAAAACGTAGAATGGGCTTCACAGAACATGTTCGTTCTGGGGCTTATTGTCGTTTGTTTTATCGTTTTGCACTTCTCGCAGTTCTGGTATCACATGATGTTTGCCGAACTAATCGGGCATCATGAAGTAGAATTGGGAGGCCAAGCTATTGGAACAACCGATGGCGCAGCCTTTATCAAGTACTACTTCAGCAACATCGTGGTTGTTATCCTTTATCTGGTATGGTACGTGGCTCTTTGGTTCCACCTCACACATGGTTTTTGGAGCGCGCTTCAGACTATTGGCTGGAATAACACAATCTGGCTGAATCGTTGGAAAATTATTGCCAACATCTTTGCAACAGTGATTGCGCTGGGCTTTGCCTTTGTAACAATCTTCTTTTACCTCAAGAGCTTATGCTAAGTAGGCGATTCAGTAACAATCTAAAGAAATAAAGAAATGACTCAGATTAATTCAAAAATCCCTCAAGGCCCATTGGCTGACAAGTGGACAAATTATAAAGACCATCAGAAATTAGTGAATCCGGCTAATAAGCGCCGCTTGGACATTATCGTTGTGGGAACCGGTCTGGCCGGTGCTTCTGCAGCCGCATCACTTGCCGAGCTGGGATTCAACGTGCTCAATTTCTGTATTCAGGATTCCCCCCGTCGTGCTCATTCTATTGCCGCACAGGGAGGTATCAATGCCGCCAAGAACTATCAGAACGATGGCGACTCCGTTTACCGCCTTTTCTATGACACCATAAAGGGTGGCGACTATCGTGCTCGCGAAGCCAATGTGTATCGCCTTGCCGAAGTATCCAACTCTATTATTGACCAATGCGTAGCTCAGGGCGTTCCTTTCGCCCGCGAATACGGCGGCTTACTCGACAACCGCTCATTTGGCGGCGCTCAGGTATCGCGTACCTTTTATGCTCGCGGTCAAACGGGACAGCAATTGCTCCTTGGAGCTTACTCCGCTCTCAGTCGTCAGATTGGTCTGGGCAAAGTAAAGCTTTACAAACGCTACGAGATGGTAGATGTTGTGAAGGTAGACGGTAAAGCCCGCGGTATCATTGCACGCAACCTGATTACAGGTAAGTTGGAACGCTTCTCGGCTCATGCCGTAGTTGTGGCCAGTGGTGGTTATGTGAACACCTTCTTCCTCTCTACCAATGCAATGGGTTCAAATGGCTCGGCTGCATGGCAGTGCTATAAGAAAGGCGCTTACTTTGCCAATCCCTGTTACGTACAGATTCACCCGACTTGTATTCCCGTACACGGAGAGTTCCAGTCGAAGCTGACGTTGATGTCGGAATCTCTCAGAAATGACGGACGTATCTGGGTGCCGAAGAAGAAAGAAGACGCCGAAGCCATCCGCGCCGGTAAACTCAAACCTACTCAACTGAAAGAAGAAGACCGGGACTACTATCTGGAGCGTCGTTATCCGGCCTTCGGTAACTTGGTACCTCGCGACGTTGCTTCTCGTGCCGCCAAAGAACGTTGCGACGCCGGATTCGGCGTAAACAACACCGGACTGGCTGTGTACTTGGATTTTGCCGAAGCCATTGGCCGTCTTGGCAAGAATGTGGTAGAAGCTCGCTATGGCAACCTCTTCCAAATGTACGAGAAAATTGTAGACGAAAATCCATACGAAACCCCGATGATGATATTCCCGGCTCTGCACTATGCAATGGGTGGCCTTTGGGTAGACTACGAACTGCAGACATCTGTTCCCGGTTTATTCGCTATCGGTGAAGCCAACTTCTCCGACCATGGCGCCAACCGCTTGGGAGCTTCTGCTCTGATGCAGGGATTGGCCGACGGCTATTTCGTCTTACCTTATACCATACAGAACTACCTGGCAGACCAGATTCAGGTTCCGCGTTTCAGTACCGACCTGCCTGAGTTTGCGAAAGCAGAAAAGGATATCAATGACCGCACCACCCGATTGATGAATATCAAGGGCAAGTGCTCGGTAGACAGTATCCATAAGGAATTAGGACATATCATGTGGGAGCATGTCGGTATGGCTCGTGATGCCGAAGGCTTGAAAGAAGCTATCAAACTATTAAAAGACTTGAAGAAAGAATTCTGGACCAACGTTCGCATCCCCGGAGAAGCTGTTGATCAGAACAATGAGCTTGAAAAAGCCCTCCGTCTGGCCGACTTTATCGAGATAGGCGAACTGATGGCTCACGATGCACTCGACCGTAAAGAATCCTGCGGCGGACACTTCCGAACGGAATATCAGACACCGGAAGGAGAAGCCCTCCGCGACGACGCTGATTTCTCGTACGTATCCTGCTGGGAATACCAGGGAGAAGATAAAGACCCCGTTATGCTGAAAGAACCACTCGACTATGAGTTTATTGTTCGCCAGCAAAGGAACTACAAAAATTAATTGTTAATTATTAAGTACAGAAGAAATGGATAAAGATATAAATATCACAGTGAAGGTTTGGCGTCAGAAGGGACCGAAGGAAAAAGGTAGGTTCGAGACTTACAAACTTGACAACGTTTCTCAGGGAAGCTCTTTCCTTGAAATGTTGGATATACTCAACGAAAAGTTGATTAGCGAAGGCAAGGTGCCTGTTGCTTTCGACCACGATTGCCGCGAAGGAATTTGCGGGATGTGCTCCCTCTATATCAACGGACATCCTCATGGACCCGATTCAGCAGTTACTACCTGCCAGCTCCACATGCGCAAGTTTAAAGACGGAGAGACCATTACGGTTGAACCCTGGCGTTCGGCCGGTTTCCCGGTTATCCGCGACTTGATGGTTGACCGCTATGCGTACGATAAGATTATACAGGCCGGAGGTTTCGTATCCGTCAATACCGGCGGTATACCTGATGCTAACTCTACACCGATTCCAAAGAAAAATGCCGACCTTGCCATGGATGCAGCCGCTTGTATCGGTTGTGGCGCCTGTGCAGCAGCATGTAAAAACGGTTCAGCTATGTTGTTTGTATCAGCTAAGGTAAGCCAATTGGCTCTGCTTCCTCAAGGGAAAGTAGAAGCTGCCCGCCGCGCCAAAGCTATGATAGCCAAGATGGATGAATTGGGCTTTGGTAATTGTACCAACACCCGCGCCTGCGAAGCCGAATGTCCGAAGGAAGTATCCATCTCGAACATCGCCCGTCTGAACCGCGAGTTCATCTCAGCAAAACTTCAGGATTAATTATAGAGACGCAGCACGCTACTTCTCTACCACATCTATAAAAAGAAACTCTCCCATCAAGATTTGATCGGGGGAGTTTCTTTTATCGACAAAAATCTGTTATTCGTCGGGAAAATGCAGTAAACAACCGTTTATCTGTTTGCCAAACTCTACGACAGACGTACCTTTGGGCAACATTTAAAAACAAAGTAAAATGGGAACAGATAAACAAACAAATTTTCAGCAGCCTCACTTTCTTGGTTTTGCGTTGGCTTTTCATAATTTTACGTTGGCTGCATTATTCATTATTGCCGGAGGTGTATTTCTGGGTCATAACTTGGGATATATTTCTGATTACATCTTCCATATCGTTATCTCCTGGCAGATGCTTCTCATTGCTATTGGTGTGATTAGCCTCATCAAACGTAACGTAACTGCAGGGGTTATAATGATACTTACTGGTGGTTTCTTTCTCGTAAAGCGTTTAGACATGGTTGAAAGTGCCTGGTTTACAACCTACTGGCCAATTTTCCTAATCCTGTTAGGAATTGTGTTGCTATTTATGAAACATAGGTGTCATCACCCATGGCACCATCATAATTTCCATCACAGGTGTGAAAAAGGCGTCCAGACAGAAAATATTGAAGATGGCTATGTTAAGATAGATAACAGTTGGGGGAACAGCCGCCACATCGTCTTAGACCCGGTCTTCAAAGGAGGCGATATTGGTATCTCTTTTGGGTCCGTAGTATTAGACCTCAGGCGTACTACCTTGGAAGCACCCGAAACATATCTTCATGTAAATTGTTCCTTTGGTGGATTTAAGTTGTTAATACCCTCTGATTGGAATCTGGTAATAAAAGCCAACAATGCTGTTAGTGAATTCAGCGATAAACGCTATCTTTCGAAAGAAATAGATACTGAACATAAACTCATCCTCCGCGGTGATATTTCTTTTAGCAGTATAGAAATAAGAGACTAAACGATATGATAACTCATCTGTTCATCAGCTCAAGACATAGCCTGCTAACAGGGATCATACTTGCCCTGTTAGTAATGGCTGTGATGGCGGGACTCTTCATCTTGTATGGAGACCTTAAGCCACTCACTGCACTGACAGATGCATTTATCTTCATCGGTCTGCTGGCTGTTTGCGGAACATTGAGTTGGTACTTCTTTGCCTATATATGGATATGGCAGGCGCAGGCTGCTTTCTTACTATTAGTGCAGCTTATCTGTCTGGGCGTTTGCTATACTGTTCTATCCCTCTTCAATATAGAAAGCGCCGAAACATTCACGCACATGCTCCCCCTCAGATTGCTAATAGGTATCGGTAGTTGGGTAATCCTGATGCAGTGGTATCGCATCATACAATCTCGTGACACCGCCATGTCAAACGTAGCTGAGACATCTCCGCAACAGGAAAACCGTCGGGAGATCTCTCACATGACAGAGAGTACCATGCTCAACCCAACACCAACCGAATGGTTAGACCGTATCTCTGTAAAAGACGGAGGCCGCATCCATATTGTCCCCTTGAAAGACATCCTCTACCTGCAAGCCAGTGGCGACTACGTAACCCTCTTCACCCACACCGGCCAATACCTCAAAGAACAAACCATGAAGTATTTCGATACACACCTCCCCCCTTCCACCTTCATCCGTATCCACCGCTCCACCATCGTAAACGCCGACCAAATCCTTCGTGTAGAACTCTTCGGCAAAGAAAGCTACAACGTCCGCCTAAAATCCGGTACCAACCTCCGCGCCAGCGTATCCGGTTACAAGCTCCTCAAAGAACAACTGGGTTTATAACCTGAATTATTCGCATGAAACGCCACTTTTACCAGCAAACTATACCCTGATTTTTAGTATGGCTTCATGCATCTATGAAGATTTTCCTATGAAACCTCAAACAGAGGAATTACTGCCTCTATCGGTTAAATATGAAGTAAACGAAGAAAAACGTGATGGCGGCCTATAAGATTAGGCCGCCGGAAGTAATTGCCGCCCTGCAGCGACAAAATGCAAAAAGAGCCTTTCTTCACAGAGAGGCTCTTTTTATTGTATCATCTTATATGCTTACATAATTAACGCAGGTTTTGATTCACAAACAACTAAAATATAGTGTTACCTTTTATTTTATTCTGATGCAAAGATACCCCGCTTCACATCCCCCTGCAATACCTATATATATGTATAACACCCCCTCCCTTACCTATAAATAGTGAGGAAACATAAAATCTTTGCATTATCACTTTATGATAATCATTTTATGGTAATTATACGATGACAAATATAAATTCTTTCTTACTAACTAATCTATTTGTTTACCGGCGTTGTCATAGCGGTGAATAATTTGTTTGCCGTCAACAAGCTCCTGGGTGTACATCAATTTACCGGAGTCATAATACTCCTTAAGTGAAAGACACTTATCGTTTTCCCATACATATTCGCGGGCTATTTGCCCTGCTTGATAGTAAGTAACAGCTCTACCATTCTTCTTTCCGTTTGTGTAGTTTTCGTTCCTTGCAAGCTGACCTTTTGGTTTGGGATAATACAGTTTGCTGGGGCCGTCCAATTTACCATCCTTATAGGTTTCTAACAATTTCAACGCGCCATCCTCAAAATATGTTTTACATTCGCCGTCTTCTTTTCCGTTTTTGTATGATATTTCTTTCTGCTGAACACCATCTTTAAACGTATACTTCCAGATACCATCCTCTTTCCCATTTTTGTAAACACCTTGCTTCAGGACTATACCGGTTTTGTCGTCCGTCTCATTATATGCGCCTTCAAGTACGCCATTCACGTAGTTACTGGTAATATAGAAATGCCCTACATTACTTAGCCTCCGCTCGCGTTGTTTGCCGTCTTTTTTACCCTTTGCATAGTTCAGTTCGGCTGTTATATCGCCGGTTTCAAATTCATATTTAGTTTCAGGGCCATCCTCCAGGCCATCCTTGTAACTTTTCTCCGATTGCAATCCGCCGTCGTTATAATAGGTTTTCCAAAGCCCGTCTTTTTTCCCGTCTTTATAATATGACTCCGATTTAAGGGTACCGTTGCTGTAATACTCTTGCTTCGAATTGTCGGACTTACCCATCTTGAAGGTTTCTTGCTTTTCAATCGTTCCATCTCCCTTATAGATGGTATATACACCATCTTTTAGTCCGGTCGCATAAGTACCTTGTTCCTTTAATTTATTATTCGCAAAATACTGGTATTTGCCATTATATAGTCCATCCTTAAACTCGGCAAGGATGTATGCGGTATGAATGCCGTCGATGATTTTGTGTTCACCTTGAAGCGGCTTTTCATCTTTATCATCCTTCTCATGCGTACGGAACAAAAGCCGTCCGTCGCCCATATTGATCACTGTAATATTTTCGATTGCATATTCTCTCTGAGCCGACACACTGCAAATGGCAGTCACTACAAATAAGGCTAATAATAAGATTTTCTTTTTCATTTGTTTATTTTTGAAATTGTTGTATACGGTTTATTATTCAAAGGGCACGAAATCCGGTGTATGCTGCTTGAAAATAATCAACACAAATATAAGCATAGTAGGAATAGATACCAAGGAAAGTTTCCTTATTTCTCATTACTCATCATCAAACATTAAACATATCCTATGAAAACAATATTCATTGCCTGTATTGTCTTAGCAACTGCGCTATTCGCCTTCATTCGCTTTATTTGGTTAAAATTAATCGTAAAAACACAGGGTAAAAACACCCGCATATTTTTCACACACACAAACAACAATTTTTACTTTTTTGTAAATTAACTATACCGGACCAGTTTAAAGGGGGGGGGGCAGTTTGCGCCTAAATAGTTTAGAAACATGATTTTCTACGCTGGAGGTATAAGTAAACGTGGATAGATCTTTTTTTCGTCAGCATTTTTTTAAGAATCTCTCATATAAACTTTTCGCAGATATTGGGTCTTTTTTATCGTTTGACAAGTGTCGAACACCTGTTTGACAGCAGTCGAACAGCTGTCTGACACTTGTCAAACAGTTGTTCGACTGCTGTCAAACGAAGAAAAGATAACGGCCTCTTATAAAACTTATCAAGGTATTTGCCAAAAAAAATGCATCTATCTGCGATGGAGAATAGTTATTTCCGCTTCATCCGACAACTGCAACGTTGTACAGTTTCTTCAGTGTCCATCATGGTAAAAGGAAGGGGAATGCAGCACACAACCTTAATATTGTCCTCAAATCCGTCCTTGCTCTACTCGTCAGGGAGACTTCTTGGAAAGCAAGTAACAAGAGGAAAAGATTAAAGGCTACCTTATCTGATGAATACCGGAATAAACTGCTATTTTTTTAAATGCGTTTACCCTGAGGGGTAAATCCGCTGGTTGTAAATTGCTTTCGAAAATTAGTATCTTTGACATCAGAAACAACTCCTTTTCAAGAGGTATCATTTAATGATGGGTTGTGAATTGCTTTCGAAAATTAGTATCTTTGACATCAGAAACAACCTAATAAAGCAAACGCTAACACATATCCCAGTTGTGAATTGCTTTCGAAAATTAGTATCTTTGACATCAGAAACAACTCTGTAAAGCAACGATGGATGTTGTCCATGTTGTGAATTGCTTTCGAAAATTAGTATCTTTGACATCAGAAACAACCTTGATTCTTTTTTCGATGCGTTTGATAGCGTTGTGAATTGCTTTCGAAAATTAGTATCTTTGACATCAGAAACAACGGCAAGATGAGCGACGTATTGCTTAACAAGGTTGTGAATTGCTTTCGAAAATTAGTATCTTTGACATCAGAAACAACTAATAGGGATACTCCCTACCACCTTGTTAGGTTGTGAATTGCTTTCGAAAATTAGTATCTTTGACATCAGAAACAACCTTTTAGACCAGGCCTCGCGCAAGCAAGAGTTGTGAATTGCTTTCGAAAATTAGTATCTTTGACATCAGAAACAACAATGTACACGTACACTAATGATAATTTAATGTTGTGAATTGCTTTCGAAAATTAGTATCTTTGACATCAGAAACAACATATATGGCGTTATCTGTTATAGGCTCTTTGTTGTGAATTGCTTTCGAAAATTAGTATCTTTGACATCAGAAACAACATTTCGCTTATCTGTCCTTTCCCTGCCTGGTTGTGAATTGCTTTCGAAAATTAGTATCTTTGACATCAGAAACAACCTCAAGACAAATATGGATGGTTGGATTTTGTTGTGAATTGCTTTCGAAAATTAGTATCTTTGACATCAGAAACAACTGAATAGAGTAAACATAGAATACTCATAGAGTTGTGAATTGCTTTCGAAAATTAGTATCTTTGACATCAGAAACAACAAAGTGATCCGCTTGGGATTATTATGTATTGTTGTGAATTGCTTTCGAAAATTAGTATCTTTGACATCAGAAACAACCGGGTGTCTTCCCGGTAGGCCCTTGCCTTAGTTGTGAATTGCTTTCGAAAATTAGTATCTTTGACATCAGAAACAACAGTAACCCTTTTGTTTGGGTATATGAGTACGTTGTGAATTGCTTTCGAAAATTAGTATCTTTGACATCAGAAACAACAAACGCCCCCTCCCTGATGGGGGCTATCCCGTTGTGAATTGCTTTCGAAAATTAGTATCTTTGACATCAGAAACAACACTTGTGACAACAAAGTAGGCGTTTTCGCTGTTGTGAATTGCTTTCGAAAATTAGTATCTTTGACATCAGAAACAACTCCGATCCTGTTAACATGTCATTCAAAGATGTTGTGAATTGCTTTCGAAAATTAGTATCTTTGACATCAGAAACAACACCTTCATCATTATATACGTGAAGCAATGAGTTGTGAATTGCTTTCGAAAATTAGTATCTTTGACATCAGAAACAACACCTTCATCATTATATACGTGAAGCAATGAGTTGTGAATTGCTTTCGAAAATTAGTATCTTTGACATCAGAAACAACCGCTCTTTCGTCAATGAATTTGACTATTTTGTTGTGAATTGCTTTCGAAAATTAGTATCTTTGACATCAGAAACAACCAGAGTGCCAACGGAACCGTTGGGTTTGCCGTTGTGAATTGCTTTCGAAAATTAGTATCTTTGACATCAGAAACAACTCGGGATAGAAGAATATATATAAGAGATAAGTTGTGAATTGCTTTCGAAAATTAGTATCTTTGACATCAGAAACAACAAAGTCCCAGCCGTTAAAAAGAGGGTAAATGTTGTGAATTGCTTTCGAAAATTAGTATCTTTGACATCAGAAACAACCGCTATAATTATAATAGTTATGAAAATATGTTGTGAATTGCTTTCGAAAATTAGTATCTTTGACATCAGAAACAACTATGCTGAAAACATGCAGACCTGGGGTAGCGTTGTGAATTGCTTTCGAAAATTAGTATCTTTGACATCAGAAACAACTATACAGAGCAATAACCTTACCTCTTGGTAGTTGTGAATTGCTTTCGAAAATTAGTATCTTTGACATCAGAAACAACTTTTGAAAGCTCTATAATTTGTTTCTCACAGTTGTGAATTGCTTTCGAAAATTAGTATCTTTGACATCAGAAACAACACAAGAACAAGAGGCAAGAAGGGAAGAGGGGTTGTGAATTGCTTTCGAAAATTAGTATCTTTGACATCAGAAACAACTTTCTTTCCCTTCATAATCGTCATGTATGTGTTGTGAATTGCTTTCGAAAATTAGTATCTTTGACATCAGAAACAACCTTTTATTGTTATAATTGTTGCTCTTTTACGTTGTGAATTGCTTTCGAAAATTAGTATCTTTGACATCAGAAACAACTTTGTGTGCAAATGATGAAATGGTACAATGTTGTGAATTGCTTTCGAAAATTAGTATCTTTGACATCAGAAACAACTTGCGCAAGCATTAAACAAAGATGCAAACCGTTGTGAATTGCTTTCGAAAATTAGTATCTTTGACATCAGAAACAACAGATTATGCATATCTATCTGTAAATTATGCAGATATGAGTGGCATTAGAAAATAAAAAAATGAGTTGTTTCAAGCAGAAAGCCTACCGCTATGGTAGGCTTTTCTATTTCTGTAATAAGCTCTTCTTAGAATAGCTCTAACTGTTGGCCGGGAGAAGAGGCTTTTGTTTCCTTCTTGCCAATAAATAGTTCCATGTTACCGAATTGTTTATCAGTTATACATAAAATTCCTACCTGCCCCTTTTCCGGTAAAAAAGATTTAACCCGTTTTATATGAACATCGGCATTCTCGTGACTGGCACAATGCCGCATGTAAATTGAAAACTGAAACATGGTAAAGCCATCACACTGAAGTCTTTTTCGAAAGTCTATATAGGCTTTCTTTTCCTTTTTTGTCTCAGTCGGCAGATCAAAAAACACGAGTACCCACATAATCCGATATTCGCTAAAACGTTCCATACCTATTTCTCCGGATAAGCAATTCGTCGAGATTCTCCTTTAAAACACTTATAGAGTGAAGCAGTGGTTTGACTCACCGCAATCATCAACGGACTACGTTGCCCATTAATCTTTACATCCAAAATTGGAATAGTCAAAAGTTTACCCTTAAGTTCTTTAGTTAGTTCAGAATACTTTAACTCACTATCTGTTATATGAACAACCAGTTCATCTACAAAAGGCCTATAAGGCTCCATGATATCATCAGCCAAACAATAAGCATTATAGCGATTATGATGGTGAATACCCAAAGTAGGTAGAAGCCCACTTGCGACTAATCCCCTCGCTACTATCGCTCTCAAAATGGCATATCCATAATTTAACAGGTTATTAGGTGGAATCCCTTCCCTTTCCCTTGTAAAATCAGGAATATCCGGGAAAAGATATTTCCAATAATATGCAGCAGCACGAGCTTCTAAATTATCGGGATCTCCACTTCTGACATCATTTGCCCACACCAACATATTGTTTACTGATTCTCCTCGCAACAGATTCAACACAGCAGCCTGGTTTCGTATCTTACACTGAATAGTCTGTTGCCAAAGTTGTTTCTTCAATGGTAAAGAAGCATCTAATTGTTCGCGGAAACGTTCGTTCTGAGTTGTGTTTCCATATAGCGGAAGCATCAAACCTACTGGTAGACTTCTGCTATCACAAGTAATCAAGGCAACATTATTCTCCAGCAAACTTTCCAACACACCATGCGTTATGGTTATCTGCTGATTGTCTAAAACAACTATCCCAATATCTTCAATAGGTTTAGTTACAACAGAGTGCTCCTTAAACGTAAGGGGCAGAGTAGTATTCTTCTCTACTTCCGGTAGCTTAATAACTAACTGATTATTCCGAAGACTTAAATAAACAGGAGTGCTGAAATAGAGGGTTTTCTTAATCATACATTACTTTATGCATTTAATGATATTACCTAATCTATCAACAATAAGTTTCCAGCAAATATCTTTAATCATTTCACCACTAATTGCTCTTTCCATTTTATTTAGAAGAGAAAATTCCTTTTTATTAATAATTGGATTTGCAACGGAAGATAAAATAAAGAAGGATTGAGAACCAGAGAAGCTAACCATTTTATATATCCTAAATATTTGTTCTTTACTTAAATCATGGCAATCAAATAGATGAGGGTTTTCTCTTTCTTCCTCTGTAGGAATATATACTAAATCATTAGGAGAGAGGAAAAATAGTAGTTTATACAATTTATCCTTATCCATTTTAGTATCTGGTACAGAAGATAAACCTTGTTTTTGTCTTTCAATTACAACACTCAAAGGAATAGTCTCAAAAACACGTTTTTTCTCTTCAGATTGGTATACACCATAAAAAAGGTTAGTTCCTTTTGCTGCTTCTACATATTTATCTTTCTTATTACCAATACTACCCACCGCAAATTTATTACCTAAAGGTTCACTGACTCTAACCTTGTATATAGGTTGGTGTGACTTACCATTATTTAATTCTACCATTCGTTGGTTCATCTCCTCTATTCCTTCAAGCGAAAAAGCAATCTCTGTATTATTACCTTTTACTTCTAAATGTTTTAGTAAGATTTTTTGTATGCCTGTATCAGTAATTGACTCAATGGTTTTTTTATCAAAAAATGGGCTCAAGTTCTTTCGTGTCGCTGAATTATCTTCCTCAAAAACGTAAACATCAACTTTAGACACGTTTTTCTCATTGAATCTATAGTCTCGATCTTTGAAATATTTTATAATAACAGCAGTCTCAAATTTGCCATATAACAAAATCAGACGCTGAATCTCATTTTTCAAATCCTTATCAACAATATCTTTCCAATTATTCAATGCATTACTGAATCGTACACCTTCTTTAATTTTACGAAGTGAAACTTTTGCAAATACGGTTTCTTTATGCAATGGCTTTCGGATTGCCCAACTATCACCTTTCTTTTGTGTTACTGTTTTTCGAACACCATTTACATAAGCTTGATATTTATTAGTTGTCTTATTTATGACACGTATATTTTGCTTAAAACTAACCTGTAGCTTCTCCAGCGAAGTTAGCACATCTTCAGTGAATCGACCCCATGGCTTATTGAACTGCCATTGATAATTTCCTTGATCATCCATTTTGATTTTTGAACATAATCTATTCCTTAAATCAAAGCGTATATCCTTTTTATCAATTGCTGCTGACTCGTTATTCAGAAAGTTGATGTGGCTACGTGTAGCACATGCAATGATTATGGCATCTAAAGCATGATGTCTGTGATCTATACGTTTCTTGTTAAATCCTTTCTGAAATTCTATAGGCATTTGAATTTGAAAATGATTATTTCTCCATTCACCGAAATTTGTTGAATCGGATAATTGATTTAATCGCTCAAAACGAGGTTGAATGATTTTATTCCAAACATCCCCCAACCCCCAATCTTTCTTTAATTCAGATGTAATACCTCCTGTACATGGAATTACATTTTTGGATATAGCCTCCTGATCGTCTTCTTGGCGAACTATATTTGATAACAAGGCTTTAATTAGTTTACTGATATATCGAGTATCATTCAACTGCCTTTCAATAAATGAATTTGGAATATCTTCTAAAAGCATTTTTTTCATCTTACTTCTATTATTCCAATAATGCTTCTTTACAAACTCTTCATATTCTGAAGCTGTAAAAATAGGTGTTGATTTCCCAAAACCTAAAGAGACCATCTCTCCTCCATATCTCTTAATAAACTCATATCCTAATAAATTACTCTTTAATTTATTCACCTCATATTCACATATAATCTTATTACTAAGAGAATTATCAAAATATCTTGATTGAGGAATAACATGTTCTATTTCATAGGATGAGGTAAATAGTTTACTGAGTGGAATAGTTTCTCCTGTATATGGAGAGCAGTATTTTTGTTCAAGCCAAAGTTTATACCTTATTAATTCAGACTTGGTTGGTTGATTTGTCTTAGATATCTTTAAAATATCTGTTGGCAAATCAGGGTATGACAATAATGCTCCCTCCTCATAGATTCTTAATATTTCTTGCTGACTTGGTGAGTATGGTCGAACATTTTCAATATTCGGATCATTTTGCAATTCAATTAACAACGATTTAATACGTAAATTTGTGTCTTCATTTTCTGATATCTGCTTAGTAATTCGCTCACGCTCCTTTTTATCATTCTTCATTTCGCGACCTAACTCAATGTGTATTTCTGAAATATCACCATAAGCAGACCATATATCTCTCACAACTCGTAAAGTTTCCATTACAACTTGCTCTACAATAGGATTTCTTAGCGAATGTTGTTTAAATTCATTCAGAAACAGTTCAATATCCTCAGGTTTTTTCCATTTAGTAATAGCTGAGGATTCGGAGTGTCTATCATATACTATATATGACGCTAACCATAAAGGAATCCCTTCAAGATGGTAAATATCAGTTAAATTTAGAGACTTCTCACGAACTCGTTCTCGTATAGTTTCGTCATAATCTTTATTAAGTAGTTTATCTATTCTAACAAGAGTCGAACTATGAAATGATTCGACACTCCAATACTTACCCATACGCATGAGAGGCAACAGTTTCTTTATAGCTTTTTCTGAATAGGATCCATATTCCTTTTTAAAAGGTGGCATATTTTTAAATTCATCAACAAAAGAATCAGTTAATTCATATTTATTTTTAAAACAATTAAGGGCCTTTATTAGTTCATCTTTTGCTTCAATTGAATATAAAATATGCCATAGCTTCATTTCCAATTCCTTAGACAATAACACTTCTGGAATACCAGCTCTCTTTAGTCGTGACAATATCTGAGCATGAGTCTCATTGCATGGGTATTCTTTATCTTCCACATAGTTCCAACGATACGGATACTTATCTGCACCTCTCCTTTTTACTTTTTTGAAATATGCTTTTAAGAGTTCGTCTTGCTTAATTGTCTTCCTTTCATTTAACCACTCAAACAAGATAGCATAGGAGTCCATAGAAGGTAAAAAATCAGCAGTCACATCAACATCAATTTGAACCTTTCCACCAACTTCTTTCTCTCGTTCATATATCTTCAAATTCTGAACAAACTGCCAAAGACGAAATTCCTGAAAAAGAGGATTCGATTTAGAAATACACTTCAAAGGAATAATTTGTTTTTCTCCTTCTTTAATAAATGTATGATATTCAAATGGACAATTGTTTATAAGCGACTTTTTGCTCTTCAAAGGTCGCTGATAGAAAATTATATCATTAACAAAAAGGTATGTAAAATCCGTAGACATTAGATTATTCGAATGAGCTTCATTATTGGGATATAGCTCATTGACACATCTTGCATATATTTCATTATCTTGTAACTCTGGATGAAATTCTTTTTGTTTATTCAAAATCGCAATTAATTCATTCTTGTAAAATCTACGTTCAATAGCACGAATCAATTGCCCTCGTACTTTTTGATTTGGTTTTTTTAGTAATGTCTCATAGATATAACAACCAACCGTTTTGTCACTTTTTTCGATATCGCTTTCTGTTTTCTTCTTCACGAGCATCCAATCATCTTCTGATGGTGCGCGGAAGGTGCGTTTTACAATCCCATCTTTGTCAATTTTAAAGGCACCATCACTATCAAGTTCAGTAGTAACTATAAATTCTTTCACTTTACCTTCCCAGTCAAATAAGGGAGTTTTGCTTGAACGTCGATAAATCCACCCATTCTCTAATTCAACATTATACCATATATCAGTTTTCCCTTTTTGAGGTTCATCTGCTGTAACTTGCCTAACTGTTAAAGCATGATATTCTTTATTAGAATTCTCATCTTCATCTTCTCCTCTTAATTGATAATATCCACGCTTTTGATTGAAATTTAGAAGTACCCATGCTAACTCTTCCCTACTTATTGGTTTTGATAACGCTTTTTTACGTAAATAATAAATTGTCCAATCGTATGGTATCAGTGACTCTGTCCCATTCTTCTTTGGTTTAAACAGTTGGGGCTGATTTTCTTTAAAGTCAGCAAGCATCTCACCGTAAGATGATTTAAAAAAGAAGTCATATTTGCCATCGACATTTTTTTTCCAAGGCAATTTCGGCTCAGTATCTGTAAGAAACTTAGCAAAAGTTTTATTATCTTCTCTATCCCAACCTATTTCTTCTTCATAGTGAGGAGGTAAAAAACCTATAAGGTGTAATACTCGGTGCAATCGTTCGCGTCGCAGTAAATGGCGTTCTCGTAATCTTCTAACTCCACGGTAACTTGTTCGTTCTGCTGTTTGAGAGATGGAGTTTCCACGATCAAAATTACCTAATATATCTTGGCTCATAGGAATTATCCTACTACCTGCTTTTTTAATACTAATGGGGTTCCCTTCTTCATCAGTATCTATTAATGCCCAACCAATGCTATTTGTCCCCAAATCTAATCCTAATACTCTTTTCATGATATTATGTGTTTCAACGACTTATTTTGTTCTCATGCAAAAATATGTAATATTTCTATTTTATTTGTAGATTACACAAAAAAATATGTATATTTGCGAAACTAATTTCCAAGCAATTCACAATAAGGATTATTCCGTTGTGAAAACATTTAGAGTGGGCAGGTAACTGCTCGCTCTTTTTTTAAATACTTGGGGTTTACATCGCATTTCTTCCATAAATGCAAAAAATAATACTTTTTCTTTACTCGCCAACAATTTTTCTCATTATGTTTGGAACTATCTGACAATAAACACTATTTAACGTTTAGCCCATAATGAGAAAATATAATTAAATATGCATTATGTCGCTTATAAAATATTTTTCTATCATAAAGTCAAAAATATTTGCGTATAAAAAATATTATGCTTTTATTTGCGCCATATTTCTATCGTTAGTAAAAACGATAACAAGAGCGGTACATCATCTGGATATCTATATATGTGTATTTAATTATATTTATATTAAGTTTATTTAGGTTAATCATTTAAAGAAAAAAACAGATGGCAAAAAGATTACTACTCGTATTAATGGTTACTTGGCAGTTGGGAACTACTTCCATATCGTTTGCCCAAACGATTACTGTAACCGGATTAGTGACAGAAGAAAGTGGTGAACCTGTTATTGGCGCAGCTATCATTTTGCAGAAAAGTACAGATGGTACGGTGACGGATGTTGATGGTAGGTTTTCCTTGAACGTACCCAGGAATGGGGTTTTAGAATTTCGGTACATTGGCTTAGAAACAGAGATTGTGCCCGTTAATGGTCGCACTACCATAAATGTAGTGCTAAAAAGTAATAGTGTAGCGATGGACGAAGTAGTGGTAGTGGCTTATGGGACTACGAAAAGAACATCCTTCACCGGTTCAGCATCTACAACCAGCGCTGCCGACTTGGAGCTTCGTCCATTAGGGAATGCGGCACAGGCATTAGATGGAACAGCACCTGGGGTGCAGGTAAGTACCACAACCGGGCAACCCGGTGAGTCTCCAACGATACGTATCCGTGGTTTTGGCACGATTAATGGATCGGCGGATCCGCTTTATGTTGTAGATGGAGCGATTTATAATGGTAACATTGCCGACATCAATCCTTTAGACATTGAGTCGATCACCATATTGAAAGATGCGGCTTCTACTTCGCTCTACGGCTCAAGTGCAGGGAACGGCGTTGTTATGGTGACTACTAAAAAAGGAAGGTCTGATCGTGTGCAGATTTCATTTAATATGACGCAGGGTACAAGTAACCGTTCGATAAAGGAATACGACCGCGTCAGCGTTTGGGACTACTATCCTCTCCAATGGGAACAATTAAAGAACTCGTATATTACGAATGGGAATACGCCGGAAGAGGCTGCCAACAGAGCTTCGGCTAACATCCATGGCACCCAATTACGCTACAATCCGTTCAAAGGCGTACCCAATGATCAGATTGTACTGCCCAATGGAACACTCAATCCCTTAGCCACTACCCTGCTTTATAGTGATGACTTAGACTGGATTGACGGGGTTAGCCGCACAGCATATCGGGGCGAGTATAATTTATCTTATAACAACAAGACAGATAAGAGCGATAGCTATGCCTCGATTGGTTATTTAAACGATCAGGGTTATGTTGAAAAGTCGGACTTTACACGCTTCTCAGGACGCGCCAATGTAAATGTCTATCCGAAGAAGTGGATCAAGACAGGATTCAATGTATCCGCCACTCGTGTAAGCCAGAAGAGAGCATCCACTGGGAATACCACATACGTCAATCCGTTCTTCTTTGCACGTACCATTGGACCAATCTATCCAATCCATGAGCACAATATGACTACCGGCGAATACATTCTGGATAGCAATGGTGATAAAGTATTTGACTATCTGGGAAGTCGGGGTGGCGGAGCGCATACCGGACGCCACGTGGTAGCTGAAACGTTGTGGAACGATCCGAATCGTTCACGTGACGCTATCAATGGTCGTACGTATCTGGATTTGAATGTGTATAAAGGATTGAAGTTATCCACCTCGGTTTCGTTGGACAATTCAAATCAGAAAAGCAAGAGTTATGATAATTCCAGAGTTGGTGATGGTGCCCCTGCTGGCAGGATAAGCCTTACGGATATACGTATCTCTACTTATACATTCAATCAATTGTTGACATATAATACATCTATCGGCAAAAACACGTTCGATGCTTTGTTGGGACATGAAAACTACTCCTATACCTATGAATACTATACCGGCGGTCGGACAGGAATTATTGCAGAAGGAATTTATGAGTTTGCAAACTTCCTAAGCAGTAGTTCACAAAATTCCTACACGCATACGTATACGAAAGAAGGTTATTTCGGTCGTTTAAATTACGACTATGACAATAAATATTATGCTTCATTCTCTTACCGTCACGACGGTTCGTCCAAATTCTCTCCCGATAACCGTTGGGGAAATTTCCTTTCCGCTGGTGTATCGTGGCGAATGGATCAGGAAGTTTTTCTGAAACAGGTGAAATGGGTCAACTCCTTGAAACTTCGCGCCTCTTTCGGGCAGACGGGAAATGATAACGGGGGTGACGACTTTGGGTACTATCCCTACCAAACCCTGTATAATTTGAACAACAATAATGGCGATGAATCGGGTGTGTTGTTTAGTAAATATGGAAATGCTAACCTTAAATGGGAAACGCAGATTAGCACCGACTTGGCTGTTGAGTTTGCCTTGTTTAATTGGTTAAGCGGTACGGTGGAATATTTCCGCAAAGACTCCAAAGACCTGCTCTTCAACGTAGCGATCCCGTATTCATCCGGTGGCAGGGACGTTTGGCAAAACATTGGTAAGGTATCAAACTCAGGTATTGAGATGGCGTTTGATTTTCGGATTCTGAGAAACAAAAACTGGAACATCAAGACCGGTATAAACGCGACCTTCCTCCACAACGAGATTAAAGGAATGCCCAAGGATACCGATGGTAAACCGATTGAAATAATCGATGACACTCGCAAATTGGCCGAAGGACATTCTATTTATGAGTTCTGGCTCAAAGACTACCAAGGAGTGGACCCGGCAACGGGCAACGCCATGTATATATTTGATGAAGAATTAGCGTGGGATGATAAGACCTGCTACACTATTGATGGTAAACGTGTGACTACCGATTCAAGCAAAGGAGCCTACCATTATGCTAAAAGTTCAATTCCGACAGTATATGGAGGGTACAATGCCTCGGTTAAATATCGCAACTTCGATGTAGCTCTGATCCTGGCTTACTCTCTCGGTGGGAAATTCTACGATGGCAGTTACAAATACCTGATGGAAGTGAACGCTTATGGACGCGCTATGTCAACAGATATTTATAATCGCTGGCAAAAGCCGGGTGATGTAACCAATGTTCCACGCTTAGACTCTAATATGGCGACCGACTATAATACCCCTTCCGATCGTTGGTTGAGCAATGCAAGTTATCTCAACATAAAATCACTATCCATATCCTATCAATTACCCCGGAGTTTAGTGAAATCAATTGATCTGGATAATGTACGCCTGTCTGTTAGTGGAGAAAACCTTTATTTGTTTACTGCCAGACAAGGGATGGATCCGCAGATGGCATTTAATGGTAATGGGACAAATGTCTACGTACCTAACCGCGTCCTTACTTGCGGTCTCAACTTAACATTTTAATAAAACGATATAGATATGAAACGATTAGTATATTATATAGCAATTCTTGCAGTAGCTGTTCAATGGAACAGTTGCTCGGATGATTACCTGCAAACCAACCCAACCAATGCCATAGGCGAAGTTACGATTAACGGTTCTGTAGCTAATTTGGATATAGCTCTTAACGCCTCATACCGCTTGCTCTATAAGCAGGGAAGCCAACAGTCTGAAGGAGGTGAGGGGGCGATGGATGTTCGCCGCGATTTATTAGGCGAAGATATGCTCAATACCTCCAGCGGCAACGCTTGGTATCAAGACGAACAGAAATGGGTGGCTCACCGCGATCCGGATGCTCCGCGCAAAACGTCAAGGTATCCTTTCTACTTTTATTATCCCATTATTCTGGAAGCAAACTTAGTGCTTAATGCTATTGATGACGCAAGTGGAACAGACGAAGTCTTACGCACTACGCTCAAAGGGGAAGCGCTGGCCATTCGGGCTTGGGGACATTTTCAGTTGGTACAGCTCTATGGCAAACGTTATCAGAAGGGCGGCGATAATTCGAACCCCGGTGTTCCTCTCCAATTAGTTCCCGGAACGGAGCCGCTACCCAGAGAAACGGTAGAAAACGTTTATAAACAAATCAATACCGATATTGATGCAGCTATCGTACTGTTGAAGAATGTGCCTGTACGAATTATCACGCACTTTACACTCAAATCTGCTTATGCGATCAAAGCGCGGGTAGCATTGGCTCAACAAGCGTATGCCATAGCTGCTGAATATGCTGATTTGGCCATTGCGCAATCATTGAAAGATGGAGCAGCCTTGCAATCGGGTAATCAATTGCTATCAGGATTGTCGTCTATAAGCAACAATTCTGAATGGATTTGGGCTACTCAGCAAAACGAGGATCAAACGTCTTATTTTTATTCTTATTTCGCCTATATGTCGTGGAACTACAATTCCACTGCCATCCGCATCAATCCGAAAGCTATCAACAGCGCCTTGTATGATAAACTACAAGAAACGGACATTCGCCAAAAATGGTGGGATCCAACCGGCACAATACCAGCTCCGACACAGGCTTTCTCCCATCCGAAATATTACAACCGAAAATTTGAGTTAGCTAATCCGGCTACTTCGGTAGGTGATGTATGCCATATCAGATTAGCTGAGTTGTATCTGATGAAGGCGGAAGGTTTGGCTCGTTCGGGTAATGCGGACGAAGCAAAGGAAACACTCACGACCTTGATTGTCACCCGCGATCCGGCATATACGGTAACAACATCTACAGTGGAAGCGCTGATAGAGGAGATTATGATCCAGCGGCGTATTGAACTCTGGGGTGAAGGCTTTAGGTTTACCGATCTGAAACGGCTTGATTTGCCTTTAGACCGTGAGGTAGTCCCAAATGCAACGATTGACTTATGTAAGGTGATGAAGGTTCCTGCGGGGGATCTTACCTGGCAATTTGTGATCCCTATCGAGGAAATGAATGCGAATCCGTTAATGGTTCAAAATCCATAAAGCAGCAACATAACGCATTTTACCCAAATGAAAAATCTTTATTTGCCGGATTGATCTTATCCGGAATCCTGAGTTGCTATTGTGCAGCTCAGGATTGGTACGTGATGAAAATCGTACAACCCTGATTAAAGCAAGAAAACCCGCTCTGGGAGCGAGTTTAAAAGTGATCCGCTTGGGATTCGAACCCAAGACCCCATCCTTAAAAGGGATGTGCTCTACCGGCTGAGCTAGCGGATCTGCCGATGCATTCTTTTTATCTGAATGCGGGTGCAAAGGTAATGCATATAATCTAAATATGCAATACATTGCTAACTTTTTTCTCCATTTTCCTCCGGTTGTTCCATTAAGATAAAGCGCTTGTAGTAGGATAGGCAGAGGGCGGTGAGGGGGAGGGCTACTATTAAGCCTATGAATCCCAATAGAGTACCCCATATAGAGAGGGAAAGTAGAATGAGGGCGGGGTTCAGGCCCATGGCTTTGCCCATGATGCGCGGGGTAAGGAACAGGTCTTGTATGATTTGTACGATGACGAGCACTAAGACGCCTGAACCGAATATGATCCAGAAGTTGTCGCCGGTCTCTGCGGATTTCAGCAGGCTAAGCAGCACCATGGGTATCAAACCGATGGCTTGCATATAGGGTATCAGATTCAACAGACCCATAAATAGCCCTAACGTAATGCCCAACGGAAAACCGACTATCCTGAATCCGATGGCAAAAAGGATGCCTACGCACAGGGCTATCAGCGACTGACCTCGGAAGTAATGGTTCATACTGGTCTCTACGTCGGAGGCGAGGCCTTGCACAAACGGGCGGTATTTTTCGGGTACAAGCGCTATCCATCCGTCAGCTATCTTTTCGTAATCGAGGAGGATAAAAATAAAATAGAGCATAATCACAAAGATAATGGTGATGCTGACTACTACCGAGAAGGTATTAGACAAGAGGCTCCACAACCTGGGCGCTATCTCTTTGATGGCTTTCTCTATGTTATCTTTGTTTAGCAGTTCTGTTATCTGCTCCATGTTCAGATTTTTCCGGATATAGGTTTGCCAGGCTTCAGGGATGAAGGGGATATATCCCTCCCGTGGGCTTTGACGTATCAATTCGAGGGTTTTATCTACCTCATGCGTGATGGAGGGTATCACAATCCACAGCGCAAGGGTAAGAAGAAGAGCCAGCGTGAGCAGTACGGCTACGATGGCCAACACCCGGCTTTTAAGCTTGAGCTTGTACTGAAAAAACTTCACGAAAGGTTGTGTAAGATAAGCTGACGGATGGATAGCGCTTGTACCCGAAAAATACCGCCCGTTTGTGCAAGGCCTCGCCTCCGACATAGAGACCAGTATGAACCATTACTTCCGAGGTCAGTCGCAGATACGCCAGAAAAGCGATTATCGCTATGCCTAATACGATGCGGGCTACGCGATCGAAAGTAAACGGTTTGTTGAATAAGGAATTCATATCAAAAGTTTTTATCTTTGCAATCGACACAAAGATACATTTAAAATTGATATGTATGCATAATAAATGGCTAACACTGCTCTTCTTGTACTGCTTTGCACAGGTTCTTTCCGCGCAAGCGCCCCCGCCTCTGAAACTCTTCCTGAATCACAAGAACATGAAGGGGGCTTCTTTTTCTTTGATGGCCAAGGATGTAAGCAATGGTGAAACGCTTTACGCGTATGATACGGAGCGCGAGCTTACGCCGGCTTCGGTGATGAAATTGGTCACTACGGCAACAGCCCTCGAGCTGTTAGGCGCCGACTTTCGTTTTCCCACCACCCTGGAGTTTGACGGAGTGCTCGCCGACAGTGTGCTGAAAGGCAATTTATATATCAAGGGAAGCGGCGACCCGAGCTTAGGCTCCTCTCATTTCGCTTCAAACCGCAGCACATATACGCCCGATAAGAACGTCTTTATACCCCAATGGACAGACGCGCTTAAGACGAAGGGTATACGAAGGATAAGTGGCTCAGTGATTGCCGACGAGAGCGTCTTCGACACGGAAGGCGTCTCCTTGAAATGGGTGAACGAAGACCTGGGCAGTTATTATGGAGCGGGATGCTACGGTCTCAATGTGTTCGATAATCGCTTCAATCTCTATGTCAATACCGGCGCTCCCCATACAAAGCCTGAGATCGTATCTTCAGAGCCTCAGATGCCCTCCCTTCGTTTCCATAACTACCTCACGGCTGCTTCTATACGTTCCGACAGCTCGTACACCCTTGGCGCTCCCTTTTCAAACGACCGCTACCTGTATGGCATTGTGCCTGCCAATAAATCAGGATACATGCTCAGAGGCGATATACCGGACCCCGCTCTTTTCCTGGCTCAATACTTAGACAACCAACTGAGGATGGAGGGAATAAAGGCAGAAGGTACGCCCACGTGCTACCGCATACTGGCCGAGGAAAACAAATGGATTCCGGGAAGCAGGAAAGAACTCATAACAACCTACTCCCCCACCCTTCGCGATATTGTTCGCATCACCAACGAAAGGAGCCACAACCTCTATGCCGACGCACTGTTGAAAGCAGTGGGCCTCGGGTATACTCCAAGACCGGGCGAGGTTATTTCGTCGTCAGGAAGGGGAATCAAGGCAGTCAAAACGTATTGGAGGCAGAAAGGTCTCAATACTTCGTCTCTTTGGATGTTTGATGGAAACGGAATAGCTCTTGCCGACAAGGTATCTACGTCTTTCCTGTGCGACCTTCTTGTATATATGGCTACAAAATCCGAACAGAGGGATGCTTTCATTGCCTCGCTCCCGAAGGCCGGGTTGGAAGGCTCCGTTGCAAACTTTCTGAAAGGTTCTTCTCTTCAAGGGAGAACGGTGCTGAAAAGCGGGGGAGTCAGTCGGGTCAGGTCGTATGCGGGATATATCACGAAGGGGGATAAGCGGTATGCCGTTGTATTGATAGCCAACAATTTTGCAGGTACAGATGCCGGTATCCGAAAAGAGATGGAAAAACTTTTGCTGTCGCTCTTCTAAACGAAAGGCTACATCTTGGGAATCAGGGCGCGTTCGTTCAGAAAATCGTTGAACTTCTGTTTGTAAGTGTCGGATATGGGAATGTATTCCTTACCGAAGACAATGCGGTTTCGGTCTATGACCTTGATCTTTTCAGGTTGTACGATGAACGAGCGGTGTACCCGGATGAAGCGGTTGGCGGGGAGAATCTCCTCTATTGCCTTCATACTCATCAGCGAGATGACGGGACGTGGTTCGCCTTCCGTATAAATTTTAACATAATCCTTCAATCCTTCAATGTAGAGTATTTTGCGCAGTTCTATTTGCAGCAATTTGTATTCGCTCTTTATAAATATAGTTTCTGCTTCGAGTTTAACAGTGGGCAACTCCGAGGGCTTGCCTTCAGGCTTATTTACCAGTTCGTACCACTGAAGGGCTTTATTAGCCGCTTTCAGGAAGTCGGGATAGCTAATCGGCTTTAACAAATAATCCAAAGCGTTTACTTTGTAACTGTCTAAAGCATAGTGTCCGAAAGCGGTAGTGAAAATAATGCGGGTTTCATTTCCTATCATACGTGAAAACTCCAGACCGCTCAGTTCGGGCATTTGAATATCTAAGAAAAGCAGGTCTACAGGCTGTTGGTTCAATAGAGCAAGCGCGTCGATGGCGCTGTTAAACTTGCCCTTCAATTCGAGGAAGGGGGTTTTATTCGCATAGCTCTCGAGTAAAACAACAGCTAAGGGTTCATCGTCGATGATGACACAGGTTACCATTATTTCATGTGCTTTTTGCTCATCTCTTCCACATGTTCTACCACTTCTACAGATTCTACTGCCTCATCGGGCAATTCTTCAAAGCAGGCATCGCCATGATGTTCAAGTTCATAGGCGTTTTGTCTTTTCTTTCCGGACACAACCTGTTGGAATTCTTTGTCGGTACGCAACTTCTTTATGGCCATCTTCGAGGCGTTCTGTTGGGATTCCTTTTTGGAATAGCCTATACCTACGCCTATCTGTTGTCCCAAAAGGGTTACGCCGCTTTGGAAAACAGGATTTCCGTCGTTGTCTATAAACGACTCAATGAGATCGAAAGAAAGTTCTAATTTGCGTTTCTGGCACCATTCAATCAGGGAGGATTTGAAGTTTACCTCCTTGCGAGCCACGGTATCCAGGTCGAGATGGTTCTTGATAATCCGCTCGTCAATGTATCGATAACATCTACGGTATCCCTGATCCAGATAGACTGCACCTATCAGGGCTTCGAGCGCATTACCGTACAGATAGTTATTATGCGAACTGAGTTTGGTGGAATAAACAACCATTTTATTCAGCCCGAGTTGTAAAGCCACGCGGTTCAGGTTTTCACGCTGCACAATCTTTGAGCGCGTATTCGTGAGGTAGCCCTCCCTACGGTTGGGAAAGTGTTTATACAGAATATCGGCAATTACGGCATCGAGCACGGCATCTCCCAGAAACTCCAGGCGCTCGTTGTTCATCCATTTGCCGTCATTGTTTTCTATCGACGATGATTTATGTAGAAATGCCTCTTCATATAATTCGATGTTTTTAGGGTAGAACCCCAGAAACTTATATAAAGATAAATAAGGCTCCTTGTTTTTGTTTCTAAGAAGCCTTATTTTTCTATGTAAATAGTCAAACACTTCGGACAAATATTATCTCACAAACTTTTTAACAATTACACTTGCATTGTGCCCGCCAAAGCCGAAGGTGTTAGACAGGGCAGCATTTATTTCTCTTTTTTGCGCTCTGTTGAACGTAAAGTTCAGGTTATAATCAATTTCAGGATCTTCGTCGCCTTCCTCATGATTGATAGTAGGCGGGATGATACCTTCATTTATAGCCTTGATACAGGCAATGGCCTCTAAAGCGCCTGCAGCGCCCAATAAATGGCCGGTCATTGACTTAGTAGAACTGATGTTCAAGTGGTATGCATGTTCGCCAAATACATCTTTGATGGCTTTGGCTTCCGAGATGTCGCCTACAGGTGTAGACGTTCCGTGTACATTGATATAATCAATATCTTCGGGTTTCATTTCGGCATCTTCCAGTGCATTACGCATCACTAACTTGGCTCCCAAGCCATCGGGATGAGAAGCTGTCAGGTGATAAGCGTCGGCCGACATGCCGGCTCCAACCACTTCGCAATAAATCTTGGCACCTCTGGCTAAGGCATGTTCCATCTCTTCCAACACTAAGCTGGCAGCACCTTCGCCCAACACAAATCCATCGCGGCTTGCGCTGAATGGGCGCGAAGCTGTTTCCGGAGAATCATTGCGTGTAGAAAGCGCATTCATGGCGTTAAAGCCACCTACGCCCGGAGCCGAAATGGTTGCCTCTGCTCCGCCGGTAACGATGGCGTTTGCTTTTCCCAAACGGATGTAGTTAAAGGCGTCGGAAATAGCATTCGTAGAGGATGCACATGCAGATACAGTTGCAAAGTTAGGTCCTCTAAATCCGTACAACATAGAAATCTGCCCGGCGGCAATATCGGAAATCATCTTCGGAATGAAGAACGGATTGAAACGCGGTCCGCGTTCCTCATCGTAATTCGATACTTCTTCTTCAAATGTTTTGATACCACCAATACCTGAAGCAAAGATAACTCCTATGCGATCCTTGTCTTCCTTTTCGAAGTCGAAAGAAGCATCCTCAATGGCGTCTTTTGCTGCCGATAAGGCAAATAAAGAATAACGATCGCATTTACGAGCTTCTTTGCGGTCCATGATTTGCAGCGGGTCAAAGTTTTTCACCTCGCAAGCAAAACGCGTTTTAAATTTCGATGACTCAAACTGAGTAATAGGCCCGGCGCCGCTTCTGCCGTTGATAAGTCCCTCCCAGGTTTCCGAGAGGGTGTTACCAAGCGGTGTAATAACTCCAAGACCTGTTACTACAACTCTTTTTAATTCCATACCTTGAGATAGAGGGTATTACTTCGCGTTAGCTTCAATGTAAGCAATAGCATCGCCCACTGTACCAATCTTTTCGGCTTGATCATCAGGAATTGAAATGCCAAATTCTTTCTCGAATTCCATGATCAATTCTACTGTATCAAGGGAGTCTGCTCCTAAATCATTTGTAAAGCTCGCTTCGTTTGTAACTTCTGTTTCTTCTACGCTTAACTTGTCAACGATGATTGCTTTTACTCTGGATGCAACTTCAGACATAACTTTTTGAATTTAGATTAATAAATTTGAATATACTTTTTAAATTTGCAGTGCAAAGGAAAGCATTTTTTATGTTACAAAACAAATATCTAAAGCTAAAAATGCGCAAAACTGCACATTTTTTCTTTTCTTGTGCATTAAAACATTGTCTGAAATGAAGAATATAGCCATTTTCGCCTCCGGGTCGGGTACCAATGCCGAGAATATCATCCGGTATTTTGAGGGCAGCAAAGCCGTAAAGGTTGCTGTCGTGTTGTCAAACAATCAAAAGGTTGGCGTGCATGCGCGGGTGAACAAGCTGGGGGTGCCCTCGTTTGTCTTTACGCGCGATGAGTTTGTCGAGGCTACGCCTGTACTTGATAAACTCCGTGAATACAACGTAGGCTTTATTGTCTTAGCGGGTTTTATGAATAAAATATCCGAACGACTGCTCCATCCCTATCCCAATCGGATTATCAATATCCATCCGGCTCTCTTGCCTAAACATGGCGGAAAGGGAATGTATGGCATGCATGTGCACGAAGCCGTAGTTGCCGGCGGCGATACGGAATCGGGAATTACGATACATTATATTAATGAATGTTACGATGAGGGGAACATTATCTTTCAGGCAACCTGCCCCGTTCTGCCCTCCGATACGCCCGAAGACGTAGCCGCCAAGGTCCATGCGTTGGAATATAAGCATTATCCATCTATAATTGAAAAAGTTTTACTTTCTTTGTAATATAATTCTCTATCTCTAATTTAATACCAATGTTTATGAACAGAAGAAATTTTTTCAAACAAAGCGGGATAGCTGCAGGCGCGGCTGTCCTGGCAGGAAGTTCCGCACAGGCTGCCGAATCCATCTTGGCAGCGCCCAAGCCACAAGCCTCCGGGAAGCAAATCGGGATTCAGTTGTACAGTTTGAAAGACGACATGGGGAAAGACCCTGAAGGAACCCTTAAAGCAGTAGCAAATATTGGCTACAAAACGATAGAACCTTGGGGCTATAATGGAAAGTTCTTTGGCAAAACACCGGCTGACTTCAAGAAATTCGTTGCCGATCTGGGCATGAAGATAATCAGCTCGCATACCAATTTCGGTATCTTTTTCAACGATACTACCGAGGCTTGGGACGCCGTAAAGAAAAACATGGCAGACCACCAAGCAATAGGCAGCAAATGGATTGTACAAGCCGGATATCCCGGCGGTCGCTTCACCAAACTGGACGAGGTAAAGAAACTGGCCGACAACTTCAACCGCATAGGCGAACTGGCCAAGACCTACGGCCTGAAGTTTGCTTATCACAACCACACGGAAGAGTTCAATACGATTGAAAGACGGATTCCCTACCAGCAGTACATCGAGCTTACAGACAAAAATCTGGTTACCTTCCAAATGGACATCGGCCATGCAGCCAACTTGTTTGTTGATTACATCGGCTACCTGAAGAAATATCCCGGTCGTTTCGCCATCCTCCACCTTCGTGACACCGACCTGAGCACCAAGCACGCCACCGAGTTTGGCGAAGGCGACGTACGCTTCAAGGAAGTATTCGACCTCTACCCCACCCCAAACTCAGGCCTCGAAGACTATATAGTAGAACAGGAAGAATACAAGTACGAACCCCTTATATCCTGCCAAAAGTGCTACGAATACCTCAACAAAGCCAAATGGGTAAAGTGGTAAACCTAAAGTGCAACCACTCCGCAATTGGAAAATGTGGGACGTAATGCCTTGGCACAATAATGCATCGCCGGCGTAAATTGCGATGCATGCGTCACCCTCACCTACCGCGGAGCGGTTCCATTATTCAAATCCAAAACCTTATTTTCTTTCCTAATTATTGATATTTCATTTACAATTCCAATTTTTTTTTAATATCTTTGTTCGTGCTTAACTCTTAATACCAATGAGTCTTATGGATACTCAAAAGAAGGATTTCTTTATCAGCTACACCGGCAAAGATGTACAGTGGGCTACATGGATAGCAGGTACATTAGAAAAGGCTGGCATCACAACCATTACTCAGGCATGGGATTTCGTGCCCGGCAGTAATTTTGTTGACAATATGGATGATGCTTTATTGAATTGTAATAACTTTATAGCAGTCCTCTCAAAAGCCTATTTACAGTCGGATTATTGTAAGGACGAGTGGACAGCCGCATTTACTAAAAAGCAAGCACGGTTCATTCCTGTTAGAATAGAAGAATTCAATCCCGAAGGCTTATGGGCGCCAAAAGTCTATATCAATTTATGTGATAAAGATGAGCAACAAGCCGAAACCGTGTTATTGGAAGGAGTATCCTCTAACCCTCCTTCCCGAGAACGTCCGAACTACCCAGGAAGCAAGAAAGGCAATGCCGTTCCTACTCCCTATCCCGGTCTTCCCCCTAACAACTTACCAAGGCGAAATACCCTTTTCACAGGCCGCGAAGAAAAATTGGAGCAAATCCATCAAACCTTTGAAACGGGAGATGATGCCATAGCCCTTACCCAAACAATTACAGGATTAGGCGGTATTGGGAAAACGCAAATCGCTTTGGAATATGCTTTCCGCTATGCGAAGAATTACGAATCCATTTGGTGGATAAATGCAGAAAACAAAGAAACCATCATACAAGACTACACACGATTTGCCCACCTGAAAAATATAGTACCAATAGATATCTATGACTCAGTAATCATTATTGATAAGGTAAGGTTATGGATGTCACAACATGATTCCTGGCTTTTTATCTTCGACAATGCCGAAGATG
>BNTS01000029.1 GCA_025996775.1 Bacteroidia bacterium
CGGACAATAGCGGTGTGGCAGCTCAAAGCAACTTCACAACCACCTTTGGAAGCGTTAATCAACCCCTACAACTGGGAAAAGCCTTCAACCTGAGGGTTGTCACCACCTCCCTGTCCCGTGACAGTATTCTCAGATTCCCCGGAGAGACGGATACCTATAACGGCATCCAGCTCGGTTCACGTCCCAACAAGCATAAGTTTGTCACCCAGGGCGTCGCTCAAAATGCCCTTGGACGTTTCAACCTCCCGGTTTACAGCGGCCTGGGTTCGACTTATAACAACAACGGCTGGAAGCTGATACAGGTGGTGAACCCCTATATGGCTTACCTGCGTGCTGATTCCTTCCTGCAATACAACCCCGCTTTGAAAAATGGTTATTACTACTGGAACGGGGAGCCGGACGGCAGCTTCAAAACAGTAGGTGTTGCCGGAACAGGCAATAGATTTGTTTATGAAGAGCAGTCTACGGTTGGCCTGCCCAACCTTATAGCTCCTCTTCAATCCTTCTTTGTGGCGAAGGAAGATCCAAACTCTCAGGTGTCGACGGTTGTCATGTCTCCCCGGTGGACAACTGCCTCGCCTCCGGCTTCGTACACACTTCGCTCCACGCAGGTGACAAGCGGCGGCGTGCTGTACATACGAGCCATACAGGGCAGCAAGACAAGCTCGGCAGCCTTAGTTTATGACCCTGAAGCTACGTCGAAGGCAGATTTGCCGGTGCTTGTATACAACGAAATCCCGCTTACGCTCTATGCCTTTTCACCCGGTCGCGAAGCGCTCTCCATACGCACCTCCAATGACTTCCAGTCGCGGGCTACCGACTTGGGTCTGCGTGTGATGAATGCGGGGGAAATGAAGCTGGAGTTTAGCGGCCTGTCCACGTTCGGTCACGATGTATATCTGCAGGACAGGCAGTTGGGAAAGACCATTGACTTGCAAAACAATCCCGTATATACCTTCACCGTAGCCAAACCGGGCGCTGATGCCATAGAGCTGAACGACCGCTTCTCGCTGGAGATGACCTATACAGGCAAGGGAATTGTCACAGGCAGCGAATCTACTCCGTCCATTTCAACTTTGCAGGTATCCTCAAAAGACGGATATCTGAATGTACAATCGCAAGGCGAGAAAATAGACCGGCTCCAGGTATATAGCATAACGGGCTCATTGATATATAGCAGTAATTCGTCCTCCGACCGTTTCAATATTCCTCTCCCAGGCGGAGTCTATATTGTAAAAGGTCTGATAGGAGCAACATATTATACCGAAAAAGCGGTAGTGCGTTAGTAAAGAATATTGATTTTAGACAAATCAATAATGTTGTATGTATAAAATCCGGAAGGCAAAGTCGTGAGACTGCACCCTTCCGGTACTTTTATATGCCATCCCCCATCTTTCTATTGTGCCGACCCATCGGGTCTGAAAGATAATTTTAAAAGCTTAATAGAATGGGGTGAAAAGGGCTAATTCGTCATTCGTAATTAACCGGATTTAAGAGAATGTTATTTTTCATTTGTCAATTAAAAACTGTTAAAATGGCCCGCTTTTGTCAGGAAAAGGGGCTTTTTTGTGTTACGAGGAATTCGGAGTTTCGACGAAATCGGCCAAAGTTAATGGATATGTAAAGCTTTTGTCAATATTTAGGAAAAATATTTTGAAAAGACGGCTTCTTTTGGGGAAATCATTTAGATGATTGCCGGACATCATCTAAATGATTTGGAAATTTCATTTAGATCATTTTTAAAATCATCTAAATGATTTTCCAAAGAGATGAGGATGAATTGTGAACAGTATTTAATATTAGTTATTATTTGGTTAATATTAAGATCTATAATGTCCTTAAATCCCTTGAGTACCTTAATGACGTTATGGCAGCCATTGAAAGTAAAATACAAATAGTAGAGCATCATTCCCGCTTTTAACTCTCAATTTTCAACTTTCAACTCATCATTGCTGTCTTTTTGTATTTGCCAAACCCGTAAATCCTTGCGTTTTTCGTGTTAAAAGCCAAAAATCGCCTCAAATATCGAAGAAAAAAAAGACCATTTTTTGACATTTTGATATTCTTGATATTTTTGACCAAATTGTTATTTGTGTCATGAAAATGATATTGGATATCGAGAATAGGTGCGAAGTGTTAAAATACGTCATATTTTCTGTTTAATCCATAATATTAGGAGATGCAACGCGAATAACCGCTGGTTTTTTAACAGAATGTTAAATGAAACGTCTACCTTTGACCAGCCAAAACTAATGAGTCCAAATAACAGGTTATTAATTATATTATATTCGATTATACTTGTATGAAATCATTTAGAATAGGAAACATAGAAATTAACCTCCCAATTATCCAGGGAGGAATGGGTGTGGGCGTCTCCTTGTCGGGATTAGCATCCGCTGTAGCTAACGAAGGCGGCGTAGGCGTCATCTCTTGTGCAGGGCTGGGGCTGATTCACCGGCAGGCAGCAGGTGACTTCTGGGAAAACTGCATCTGGGGATTGAAAGAAGAACTGCGCCGGGCGCGGGAAAAAAGCAAGGGTGTCATTGGCGTAAACATTATGGTGGCACTGTCTAATTATTCCGACATGGTACGTACCTCCATCTCCGAAAAAGTAGATTTGATATTTGCAGGCGCCGGGCTTCCGCTGGATTTGCCCTCCTACTTGAAACCGGGAAGCGTCACGAAATTAGTGCCTATCGTTTCTTCCTCACGGGCTGCACAGATTTTGTGCAACAAATGGCTGGCCAACTATAACTATCTGCCGGACGCCATCGTAGTGGAAGGACCCAAAGCCGGCGGACACTTAGGCTTCAAAACCCAACAGATTGATGACGAACATTTTTCATTGGAAAATCTCATACCGGAAGTCATAGAAGTGGCCAATCAATACAAAGAAATAAAAGACATCCCGGTCATTGCGGCCGGTGGAATTACTACGGGTGGAGACATCTACCGCTTCCTGCAAATGGGTGCGGCAGGCGTGCAGATGGCAAGCATTTTCGTTCCTACGGACGAATGTGATGCCTCTATCGTGTTTAAAAACACCTATATCAATGCAAAAGAAGGAGATATGCGCATCATTCAAAGTCCGGTAGGCATGCCGGGCAGGGCGCTAGACGGGGAATTTATCCGTAGCGTGGAAAAAGGTCTGGAGAAGCCGAAAAACTGTCCCTTCCATTGCATCAAGACCTGCGATTACACCAAAAGTCCTTATTGCATCGTTCAGGCGCTCTACCAGGCCGCCAGGGGTAATATGAAGAAAGGATACGCTTTTGCAGGCTTCAACGCTCACTTAGCAGAAAAAATAAGTAGTGTAAAAGAGGTCATTGCCTTACTGAAAGCCGATTTCTCGCTGGCTTGCCAAAAACATCTTGCCGTTGTTGGTGGGATGAAATAAAAAAAGCCCTCTAATGAGGGCTTTTTTGTTGGGAACTATTTTGTTTCTTCAGGGAGCTTACGACGCCAGTTGCTGGCAAGGATGGAGCCGGTGATGTTCATCAGCGGGCCGAAGACGGCAGGTGCAAGACCTACGGTGGCTATCTTTCCCATGCCATTGGCAAGGCCGGAAGCTAAACCGCCATTTTGCATGCCTACTTCAAAGGCTACCGTACGACGATCTTGTTCGGGCATACCGAATAACCAGGATACACCATAACCAAAACTGTAACCGGCCACATTGTGAATCAAGCTGGTGATGAGCAACAGAGCGCCCACATGGAGCAGACTATCGCGTCCGGCAGCCGTGATAACCGTAATGATAGCAGCGATACCTACCATAGACAGGAAAGAAAGTGCAGACTCTATCACCTTACGATCGCCTTTCAGTATTTGCTTCAAGACGAGGGAGAACAGTGCAGGAAGGATACAGAACCACATCAGTGAAGTACCCAGTGTGTACAGTAGTGCGCCTGATTGCGACATCCCGGAAACACCAACAGACATGGCAAGAACAGAGGTGGCTACTATAATGGCAACGTATGCCGATATCTGAATTATCTTAGACTTCTTCGATTCTTTTCCCGAATAGAACATATTGAAGATGAAACCTGCAATGATAGGCAGGATAATCATATTCAGAATATCGAGCATCATCTTCAGTACATTCACCTCAATAAACTGACCGGCTAACTGCTTCATCAGAAGCGGTGTGATAAAGGGCGCCAATAGCGTTGAGATGGCGCCGATAGTAACCGATAGCGGCAAGTTGGCATGGGCAATGTACGACATCACATTCGAGGCCAGACCGCTCGGTACGCATCCTATCAGGATAATACCGGCCGCAACCTCAGGCTCGAAGTGGAAGATATGCGAGATGACGAAGGCCACAAGCGGCATAATGAGGTAATGCGCGCTCACACCGATAATAACGCCTTTAGGCATCTTGATAACACCTACGAAATCGTTGAGGTTCATCTGCGACCCCATTCCAAACATGATAATCTGCAAAAGGGGCGTGATGAGGAGAGCCAGCTTAAAACTACCCCACTGTGTGAACAACTGGGGATAGTACATGGAGGCTGCTACCGCCGCAAAGATGGCAATCGTGTACGAGAAGCCCTTTGTGGCCTCAAAGCCTCTCACGCCAATAGCCAGGCAGATGAAGAAGGCGATGAGGAAAGGCCCGGTACTATCTGCATGCCCGCTCAATAAGAGGCCGAAGAATACGACCAGCAGAATGAGCGAGCAAGCCAAAAGTATGCGTGTGAAGGAAATGGACTTTCGTTTCATCTGCATCAACTCCAAAGTCTGTCGTGAGACCGCTTGTCATCCCATTCAGGAGTAGGTGCGAAGTACGTCTTATCCCTTGGATTGAGATGTTGTTTTACAACCTCCTCGTTCAGTTCGATACCCAACCCCGGGGAATCCAAAGGCACAGGAGCCCAGCCTTTGTCTATCATAGGCTGCTTGCCTGTCATCTTTACGAGGCTTTCCCACCAGGGGGAGTCGATGCTGTGATGCTCGAGCGCCAGGAAGTTCTGCGTAGCTGCGGCGCAATGTACATTGGCCATGAAGCATATGGGCGTACCGGCCATGTGCATAGCCATTGAAACACCATGTTCCTCGGCATAGTCGCCGATGCGCTTGGTTTCGAGCAAGCCGCCGGAAGTGGCCAGGTCGGGATGGATGATGTCTACGGCATGAGTGTCAATCAACGGTTTGAAGCCATCCTTGAGCAAATAAATGTCCTCGCCGGTGCAGACGGGAGTCTCCAGTGCATCGGATATCGTCTTCAACTGGTCGGTATATTTCCATGGTACCAAGTCTTCCAGCCAGGCCAGGCGGAACTTATCCATGGCTTTTCCGAAGCGAATGGCATTGTTGAGGTCGAAGTGGCCGAAGTGGTCGGCGCAAAGAGGTATCTCATATCCTACTGCATTGCGAACGGATTCTACATACTCGCACAGGCTCTCAAGCGCCTTGTCTGTAATCTGAACCGCTGTGAAAGGATGCTCGGTATTGCCGTAGCCCATGTAGGTGCGCAGGTCATATTGTCCGCGAACGCCTCCCCATACTTTATTATTAACGATGGTGTTTGCCTGATCTTTTGCCAGGTGAATGCCCAAGTCCATCTTGAGCCAGGTGAATCCCTGGTCTACCATACGCTTCTTTACCACCTCTGCAAAACGTTCCGGTGTAGCAGCATCCGGGGTGTCGGCATAAAGGCGAACCTTGTCACGATACCGTCCGCCCAACAACTGCCAAGCCGGTACGCCGTAAGCCTTTCCGCACAAATCCCATAAAGCCATCTCAACGGCGCAAACGCCTCCACCCTGACGGGCATGATAGCCAAACTGGCGGATAATCTTGAATATCATCTCCACGTTACATGGGTTAAGCCCCATAATGCGGCTCTTCAGTGCGAGGGCAAAGCGTTCGTCGCCACCGTCGCGCACCTCGCCCAAGCCATAGATACCCTGGTTGGTGTCGATGCGGATGATAGGCGTACGGCCTACGTTTTGCACAACAGCATAGCGCATATCCGTTATTTTCAGTTCCGAAGGAGCTGAAGCCCTCTTTACATTCTGAGTTGTTACTGCGATGGTGTCTTCGATAGAAGCTCCCATCATGCCACCCAATGTCAGTCCGCCGAGGGCTGCTTTCTTAAAGAAACTGCGACGTCCGTTTGTAGCGGATTCATCTTGTTTTGTGATCTCTTTCATCGTGGTTATTGTTTGCAGGGTTATTACCAATTGCGGTCTTTTAAATAATTGTCAAGTTCTTGCTTGGACATCGGGAGTTTACCCGGATAATTGTTTACCCAGTTGAGAAAGTCACTCTTAATGGCTTCGCTCCATCTACTGTCTATCTCGCCCGGTTTATACTTACCTTCGCGTAACCTTTGATGCCCAAATTCGTCACGCAGTTGGGTAAACTCGGAAGATATTACCACCTCCTCTACCAGATGAGCAGGCATGAATAGTACACCATACTTGCTGGCCAGCACTACATCGCCCGGAAGCACCACAGCCCTCCCGACACGGATAGGTGCATTGATACTGGTGAGCGACATTTGCATAATGTACGAAGGATCTACACCCTTCACCCAACCGTTGAAGCCATCTATCTCACTAAGGCCTTCTTCATCGCGTACGGAGCCATAGAACACTACGCCTCGCTTTGTCTTGCTATAGATAGAGTTCCCCAGGTTGTCACCAATCAGTGTACCGTCGATAATCTTGCCATAAGAGTCGGCTACATAGATGTCTCCCTCCACCAGCACGTCAATCGGCCATGAGTTAGTGCCACCCTGTTGGGCGCGACCTTCTGCCTTTCCTTTCTCCTTTACCCAGGCTTCTACATCGGGGCGAAGCGGCATATATTGTGCCGTCACCGCTCTACCTGTCATTTTCTCATCGGGATGAATCACATGCCAGTCACCTTCAAACTGATTCTGGTACCCTTTGTTGCGGAGCACCCCCCACGCATCCTCCAAACCGAGGTTCTTAGCCCTTTCGAGCAAATTGTCAGATACTTTCGGCCTTCCGTCGGGGAAACGCTCCCCTTTCCACTCGGAAGTAATCGCCTTGATATACTCAGGCGACGAGCCGACATTTTGCGCAATGGCCATCATAGACCCCAGCACAAAGATAGATACTAATAGAATTGTTCTTCTCATGATATTATTTATATTAGATTAAAAACACGTCAACGACCTCAAAAGTAAGGAATAAATTTATACATCGTTAAATATGCATCAATTTATTTAGCCGGACTATATATTTTTACCCGTTTACCTCCTCATCCGCTGCTTGCATTAATCCCCTCATGTCTTCAAAGTTGGTTCGAGTGCCCCTGAGCTAATCTTTTTTAAATGCGTTTGAATAAGTGGCTGTATTTGGCGCTTTCACAAGAAAAACCTATCTTTGGACAGTTTAACTCATTAAAAAGAGCAGAATGGAAAATATTGAAAGAATAGACAGCCTCTTATCGGATATTAAAGAGATGGAACGGTTACTCATGAGCGTACGTAATGAAGAAGTCTATCCCGTGGTTTTCTTCAGTAAGATATTTGATTTGACTCATCATCTGATGAAGAATGTTCATCTGCTGGAAGGCGAACAGATCGAAGCCTTGCATAAACAGATGGAGGAATACCAACGGGTGATTGCTCTTTCGCAGGAACAACAAGAAACGCCCGAACCGGAGATTCGACAAGTTCAGCCACCCGAACAGCTTAAAATTCAATCACCTGTACAATCTAAGTCCGCAACAGAGGAGGGCTCTCTTTCCGGCCAAACCGTATCGCTGAATGATGTATTGGGAAAGAAGAATCTGTCTGACTTCCGCAAAGCGCTCAGTTTAAACGACCGCTTTTACTTCCGCAAAGAACTCTTTGCCGGTGATGAGGCTAAAATGAATAAGGTACTTACCGACCTGAACGACATACACTCGTACGAAGAGTCGATTGGCTATTTGAACGAGAAATTCAACTGGGACGCTGAAAACACTACGGTGACAGAGTTTATTAAGCTGATAGAAAAACGTTTTAGATAACTATCCACTTCGCAATGGCAAAACTAATTGTCGTACCAACGCCGGTCGGAAATCTGGAAGACATCACATTTCGAGCTATCCGAGTTTTAAAGGAGGCCGACCTCATTCTGGCTGAAGATACGCGTACAACCGGCATCTTGTTAAAGCATTACGATATTCACAACAAGATGCAGTCCCATCATAAATTCAATGAACATCAAACCGTAGAGCAGTTGGCCTTGCGCATCCGTGCCGGCGAGACCGTTGCTCTGGTATCCGACGCAGGTACACCTTCTATCTCCGACCCCGGATTCCTGCTGGTTCGCGAATGTGTGCGCCAAGGCGTTGAGGTGGAATGTCTTCCGGGAGCTACGGCTTTTGTACCCGCACTGGTCGTTTCGGGATTGCCCAGCGACAGCTTTTGCTTCGAAGGCTTCCTCCCTCAGAAGAAAGGCAGGCAAACCCGGTTAAAGCAGTTGGCCGAAGAAGAACGAACGCTGATTCTGTACGAATCGCCTTTTCGCCTGCTTAAAACGCTTACTCAATTAGCCGAATATTTCGGTGGCGAACGCCTTGCATCTGTATCTCGCGAAATATCAAAACTCCATGAGGAAACAGTTAGAGGCTCTTTGAATGAGCTTGCTACTCACTTTTCTGAAAACGCTCCCAGGGGCGAAATTGTAATAGTAATTAATGGAACAACAGTTTAAAATTATTGAAAAATGAAAAAAGTAGTATTAGTCTGCTTAGGCATAAGTATGCTGACAGCATGTGTGCAAAACTCAACAGAGTATCAACAATTGAAAGCCGAGAGCGACTCTCTGAAGTTGGAGAACGCCCGCTATGCCTCGGAAATGAATGGAATGTTGTCTATTTTGAACGATATTGAAGCCGATTTCCAATCCATTAGGGATGCGGAAAACTACCTCAGTATCCAGAAACGGGAATCGGGCGAGCTAACCCCTTCTACCCGCGAACAGATTAAAAACAACATGCAGCTTATTAGCGAAACGTTGAAAAAGAATCGGGAACAAATTGGCAAACTGGAAGCACAATTAAAAAACAGCAATATACAATCGGCTGCACTGAAGAAGACAATTGACCGCCTCATCTCCGAGCTTGACCAGAAAGCTACCTTAGTCATTACCTTGCAAGAAGATCTGGCGAAGAAAAACGTTCACATTGAAGAACTCGACCGCCAAGTAGCTACCCTGAAAGAGGATGTGGAAGGACTGGCTTTAACCACTTCAACCCAGGCTCAGACGCTGAAGGCACAAGAGAAAGCGCTCAACACCGCCTATTACTGCTTCGGTACTTCAAAGGAACTGAAAGACCAGAAGATACTGAGCGGAGGTGGACTTTTCTCTAAATCCAAGGTTCTGCAGGATGACTTCAACCGCGAATATTTCATCTCTATCGACATACGCGAAGTGACCGAGATATCCCTTTTCGCCACAAAAGCCAACTTGAAGTCAAACCATCCCGAAGGCTCGTATCAATTTATCAAAGATGAGGATAAAAACCTGATATTTAAGATTACAGACATCAAAACTTTCTGGAGTTTAGGCAAATACTTAGTGATAGAAGTTGGATAACGAAGGTGGTAAATAATGCAGTTTAAAAGCCTATTTATCGACTTCGACGATACCCTTTGGGATACGTACACCAACAACAAGAACTGCCTCGAAGAGATATATACGGATTATCCTTTTAGTCCGTATTACCCCTCTTTCGAGGCTTTTTTTAATCACTACCAGCCCCATAATCTGGAGCTATGGTGCCGTTACCGCAATCATGAAATAGACCGTTATACCCTTATGATAGAACGATTCCGCCATGTGCTCACCCCCATCGGCATAACTGACGCCGATTCAGCCCTCAAACTCAACAATGAATTTCTTAAGCGAACCACAGGCAATGACAAGACTGTCCTTATCCCGGGCGCTATCGACCTGCTGGAGTACCTTCGCCCCTACTACAAACTCTACATCCTGTCCAACGGCTTCCGCGAAGTGCAATACAAAAAGCTGAAAAATGCAGGCTTAACCCCCTACTTCACCCGCGTAATCCTATCCGAAGACGCCGCCATCCAAAAGCCTCACAAAGAGATATTCGACTTCGCCCTGCAAACAACCAACTCCCGTCGCCGCGAATCCCTCATGATAGGCGACAATTGGGAAGCCGACATCGAAGGCGCTCATAATTCCCGCATTGCCCAACTATGGTTCAATCCCCACCACCTTTCTGCCCGCAATTTCTCCCCTACTTACACCGTCCACTCCCTTTCCGAAATAAAAAATATCCTTTAAGTAAAAACAATTGTTACATAAGCAAATATAATTGTCATATTTGTCCGAATATAATAATTAAAATAACAACCATGAGAAAAGAAATTTTTGCTGTTAATGCCTATGCCGAATAGGGCGAAGTCGTATTTTATGGGGTCTTCAGGGCAGAAGTGGCGGAGTTGAGCGGTTAGTTCTTCTACGGCTTTGCGGTCGTTGGCTTTACGGGTTAGAAGACCTAATTGGCGGGCGGTGCTACCTACGTGGATGTCTAAGGGGATGTATAATTGGCTGGGGGAGATGCTTGTCCAAACGCCTAAGTCTACGATGCCGTCATTGCGTACCAACCAGCGCAGGGCAAGGTTGATACGTTTGAGGGCGGATTGGTCGTGACGCGAGGGGAAGCATTTGCTGTTGGGGATACCGGCGTTGGCTTGTAGCATTTCCGTGTATAGGATTTCGGCTATATCCCAGGCATTCATGGATGTTTTGTCTGATAGCTTGGCGTTGAGGAAACTTTCCAAGCTTTCGCTTCGCTCCAGGATATGCTTGAAGCCTCGTAACATCCAGGCTAAATCCGGCTCGAAGAAGGTGCGGTGGATGTTGGCCTCCTCAAGCGTCTTCCAGCCATCGTTCATCACAAAGCCGTAGGGACTGTCTCCCATTTTCGAGAGCAGGCGTTCGGCACTCTTGAGAATCATTTTACGATTTCCCCAAGTAATAGTTGCAATAACAAAGGCTGTTATCTCAATATCTTGCAACTTTGAATAACGACGGGGGAATTGAACGGGGTCGTCGGCTATGAAGGCCGATGTATTAATCAGTACCGTTTGCTCGTCCAAATAATCCTTTAGTGATGTCATGCTTACAGTTTGTAGCCCAGATTGATGCAGATATAATGAGCGCCGCCTCCAAAGATTGACTCTACATACCGATAATTGGGTGAGAGTTGCAGAGCCTTGAAGGGATGGAACTCAAATCCGCTTATAAATAAGGTTTTATTAACGATGGAAGACCAGTTATAATCCGATCCGGCAGCGGTCTGGGTATCTACATAGTCGTAACGGGCAAACCAATCGAATTTCTTACTGATTGGCACTCTGGCATAGACTGAAACGCCGGAATAGTTATTCCCTTTGACAAACTTTTTCGCTGTCTGACGGTTATATTCTGCGCCTAATGAGAAAATATCATTACGATAACCGGCAAAGAATGCGATTGAGCTTTGATTCGCAGCACGTATGGGCAAATTGGGCTCTATATCCTTTTTATTTTCGCCGAATTTAGCGTAGGTATCAAGGTAGGCACGCAAAGTGACGCCATTTAACGGAAGGATGGTAGCTCCCAGACCATAGCGGTTCGTCTTGTTGGTATTCAGTTGCAAAAGACCTTCTCCATTGACGATAGAAGCATCGACTTCCAGCCAATCGGTAAATTTGTACCTGACCTTCAACCCTACATCAGAGGGATAGGCAAAATCATTTAAATCCTGGAATGACTTTTCTATATAGCGCCGTCCCCAAAAAGTTTCCTGTACAGCAAACTGTATCAAGGGAACCAATCCTGCATCTATTGTCAGGTTCTGATACATCCACTCCAAGTAGGCATAATGATAATTAACAACACGCTGGCCATCCTTGAATTTCATATCCATTGCACCGGTAAAGGAAACCGATGGTGTAGCCTGATATTTATACCCCAATCGTGCCCTTCCAACACTAAATCCTCCCTCGTCACTATGCTCTCCCAAGCCTGTCTTGTAATCGCTAATCAGCCATACCATGGGAGTTCCTGAAGGTTTAAACTCCTCTGTTTCCTGTGCTTGCATCCGACAGCAGACACATGTTGTAATCAAGATACTGAAGTACACTTTCCTCAACACAAAGTTTTTTCGATAATTCATATTATATCTGTTTTGAATTTATGGACTACAAATAAACGAGTTTATTTGGCATTGTCCGCAAATAATGCATTAAATTTCTTTGGTATGGGCGTTTCAAAGCGCATCACCTCGTGCGTTACCGGATGCACAAAAGCCAGCACACGGGCATGTAGCCCTATGCGTCCGATAGGTGAAGGATCAGCCCCGTATTTCTTATCGCCAATGATAGGATGCCCTATTTCTTGCATGTGAACGCGAATCTGGTTCTTCCGTCCCGTTTCAAGTTCAACTTTCAGCATGGCATAAGCATCGCTTTTACGTATCACTTTATAATGTGTAATAGCCTTTTTACCATCGTCTTCCCTGTTACCGGAGTGGATCTTGAGCGCTTTACTTTCGCGCAGATAAGAAACAATTGTGTCTTCTTCTTTGTCGGGCACACCTTCCACTATAGCTATATAAACTCGCTCCGTAACATTTTCGTGCCAATTCTCTTGCAGACTCAATTGAATCTCTTTGCTCTTGGCAAACATAATTAGCCCGGAAGTTTCCCTGTCAATGCGGTGCACAATAAACAAGCGATTACGCGGGTCTATATTTTTCAGATATTCGTACAAGATAGAAAAAGCAGTTACTTCCTCTTTCCTTTCGTCGGTAGCAACGGCCAATAAACCCTCGGCTTTTTCAATCACAATCAGCGCATCGTCCTCAAACACGACTTTCAGTTTAGAGTGCTTTAGCTCATTCTTTCCTCCACTCGTATCAATGGTTACACTGTCGCCCTCCTGAAGCAGATGATTGAATAGGGAAACAACTTTCCCGTTAACCCTCACCTGTTTATGCGACAACAACGATTTAAGCGCCGTACGACTTTTTCCATTAAAATGAATACCCAGAAAAGCCATCAACTCTATCGGTTCTTTCACCTTGAGCGAAGTAATTTTTTCCTTTTTTGGCTCCAATCTATTTGTTTTAATTGCTTTCATTATGCATTAAAGAATAATTTGCGGCAAAGGTATGAAATAAAATCGCTGATCAACGATTTGGATATGAGAAAAATAGTATTTTTGTAAGATGACTGGCTATACAAACAACTTATTGTAAATGATCACAGCCCTGGGAAGTGGTGGCCATAGATGGCAAGCGCAGAGGAAATGATTAAAGGCTGCCTTATCTGAAGAATACCGGAATAAACTGCTGAATTTTTAAGGTTTGCCCTGTTCTTATTCAACGAAGGCATCGGGCAGGTTTACTAAAAAGAGGCGTGTAGTGGCACGGGTGAGGGCTGTATACAGCCAGCGGTAGAAGTCTTCACCCAGCATCTCGCGGGTAACGTAGCCAATGTCGAGGAAGATGTTCATCCATTGTCCGCCCTGTGCTTTGTGGCAGGTTACAGCGTAGGCATACTTTACTTGTACCACATTGTAATACGGGTCGGTTTTTATCTTTTTCAGCTTACCGGCTTTGGTGGTTATCTCGGAGTAATCTTCCCAAACGGCGTAAAACAATTTGTCGTTCAGCTCCTTTGGAAGAGCCGGAGCCTCGGTTTGAAGCGTGTCGAGAAGTATTTTGATATCCATCTCCAAATCGTAGTCCTGAAAACGTACGGTCACATCTGCAAAGCGAAAGCCATATAGCTCTTTAATGCCGCGTGTACGCATCACTTGAACGATTTCGCCGTTAGCAATAAAGTCCATCTCGTGATTATCGGCCGTCCAAAAGTAATTATTGCGGGCAATCATCAGGCGGTCTCCTTGTGACAACTCTTCTTCGTAGCAGAGGATGCGATTGCGTATACCATTATTATATATGTTAGCCCGTTTGTTCGAGCGCACTACTACCATCGTTTCTTCAATGCCGTCTCGACTATAGGCCGCCGATATTTCTTCAATCAGTTCATCACCCGGCAATTTTCTGAGATCTGCCTGATTATTCAGACGAAGTTTGGGGAATATATCGACTGTATGTGTGCGAAGAGCTTCCCTTAGACGGGTGGCATTAAACAAGATACCGGAATCTTCTCCCTGCCTAACCACTTGGGTGAGCTTCACCTCCTGCACCTGGAGATTGTATCCCCTTAGTATCTCAGGATTGAGAGCCGGACTTTCCGCCAGCATGACAGGAGGGAGCTGAGCCTCGTCACCCATCAGTATGAGACGGCAGTTCTCGCCACTATATACATAATGTATAAGGTCGTCGAGCAGGCGTCCTGAACCAAAAGCCATCGAATCACCACTCTGATTGGCAATCATCGACGCCTCGTCTACGATAAAAAGCGTGTCTTTGTGCATATTCTCGGCCGGAAGAAATCCGGAAGGCTCATTTGAGAAAGCTTTTTGGCGGTAAATTTTTTTGTGAATGGTGAAAGCCTTATGTCCGGCATAGAGCGAAAACACCTTGGCAGCTCGTCCGGTAGGGGCCAGCAAGATTGTTTTTTGGCGAAGTTCTGTCAGCGTCTTAACCAAGGCGCCCACCAGGGACGTTTTTCCCGTTCCTGCATATCCTTTGAGCAATAAAAGCGAATCCGACTCGTGCGACACCAGAAAATCAGCCAAATATTGAAGAGCCAATAATTGGTCATTTGTCGGATTATAGGGGAATTTTTGTGAAATTAGCTCCCTTAAAGAAGTATTTATCATTTTGTTTGAAATTATTTACGATATAAAGATAGTGCATTAAAGATTCTTTTTTAAATTTGCCGTGCGAAATAATTTAAAACATTATACAACCATGAAAGTTACTTTGAGAATTTTACTTATTGTTGCTGTAGTTCTGCTTACTTATATGTGCTACGCAAGCCTCTTGGTTCCTATTACATTCGACAATGAGAATAAAATCAGGAAACAGGCGATTATTGCCAGATTGATTGACATTCGTAAGGCTCAGATTGAATACAAGAACGTGCATAAAGAACATGCCGGTAGTTTTGATGATCTGACTAAGTTCTTGAATGAAGAAAAATTGCCGTTCATCGTAAAAGAAGGCGTTTTGACTGACGAGCAGTTGGAAAAGGGTATGACGGAAAAGGAAGCCGTAAAACAAGGCATCATCAGACGTGATACCGTGTGGGTTATTGCAAAAGACACCTTGTTTGGAAAAGACTTTAATCCAAATGATTTGCGCTACGTGCCGGGAATTAACAAGGCAGACGGAACACCTCTTCAGTTTAAAATGGACACTGCAACCCTTACCTCCGGTTCCGGTTATATTATCAAAGTGTTCGAAGCTTCTGTGACGAATGACGACTACCTGATTGGACTTAACAGGCAGTTGATTGTCAACTTGGACGAAGTGGCTGAAGCATCAAAGAAGTTCCCCGGATTACGTGTAGGTTCATTAACGGAAATCAATAATAACGCAGGTAACTGGGAAAATTTATAATTTAAAATGCTGTATGACTATCAGTCTTCCTGATACGTTTAATATTGACAATTCGGAAAAATACATTATGTCCATCCGGCTTTGGTCGGATGGACTTTCTTTTTCCGCATACAACCCGTCGGAAGGACAAAGCTTCTTTTTCAGAGAGGTGGAGTTCGATCGGAACATCCCCTATATGACCTCGCTTAAGGAGATTTTTTTTGAGAACGACTGTTTGGTGTGGACATATAAGCGTACCTATGTCCTCTGCGTGTCTCAGCAGTATACCCTGGCGCCTGATGACTGCATCCTCGATAAGCAACGGATGCAATTCCTTACATTCAACTTCTCTTTGCCCGACAAACGGTGTTTGAGTAATCATTTAGAAGATGAAAAGGCGGAAGTAATCTTCGGCATTCAAGAAGAAGTATATGAGTTTTGCGCCCGTTCACTAACCAATCCTGTCTTCACTCATCATATTACGTCTCAGCTTATCATGCTGCAGAAACAAGCTCGAGGGAGTACATTCAACCATATGTTTGTTGTTCTGCATCGCTCGCTGGTAGACATCACTTGCTTTTCGGAAATAAAGTTGCTATACGCCAATTCGTTCGAGTATGAGCATCTGAACGACCTTCTGTACTATATCTTATTTGTTTGGCAGCAGACAGGGATGGATCAATTAGACGACCTGCTTTCCCTCTCGGGAGATCCGGCTTTGTGCAACCGCGTCACACAGTCGCTTCATACCTATGTACAACATATCGGACGCATTGAGATACCTGCCAAAGCTTATTTGCTCGGAGGCGAGATACTGCAGACGCCAATGGACTTAATTCTACTATCGGTATGCGAATAATCAGTGGAAAATACGGGCGACGCCGGTTTGCTGTGCCGCCTACCTTCAGTGCGAGACCAACGACCGACTTTGCGAGGGAAAACTTGTTTAATGTTCTGGGGAACCTGATGGATTGGGAAGGATTGGATGCTTTAGACCTCTTCGCCGGGACAGGAAGTATCACCTTTGAACTGCTTTCGCGCGGGTGCCGGATGGTGACAGCCATAGAGAAGAACCGGGCGCATGCAGCCTTTATAGCCAAAGTAGCCAAGGAACTGAAGACCGATGATTTGAATTTGATTAACGGAGATGTGTTCCGCTATCTTCATGCGGCATCCAAACAACGCTTTGATTTTATCTTTGCTGATCCGCCTTACGCCCTGAAGGAACTGGCGGAAGTACCTACGCTTGTCCTTACTAAAGACCAGCTGAACGAGGGTGGCATATTCGTAATGGAGCATCCTAAAGAGTACGACTTCTCTCAGCTTCCTTATTTCAACCAACGCCGGGTGTACGGCTCGGTGAACTTCAGTATTTTCATCAAAGAAGCGGGGAGAAAAGACGCATAAACGATTCGGCTATGCGCTGCTTGAGTGGGCGCTTCATCCACCGCGAAGTATTGAGTTTTTCGCACCCTTGCTGATCGTGCAGGAAAACCCGTTTCATCTGCAGCGCAAATTCCGGCTGATAGACAAAAGCGGTAATCTCGAAATTATGTTCGAAGCTGCGGAAATCCATGTTGGCAGACCCAATGCAGGTTATTGCGTCGTCAGACACTACGCATTTGGAGTGCAGAAATCCCAAATCATAAAAATATATCTTTGTACCTGCTTTTACCATGTCGTCAATAAAGGAGTGAGAGGCTATATTGGCTGATTTGGTGTCTGACCGCTTGGGTAACATCAGTCGCACATCAACTCCTCCCAGCGATGCGGCTTGCAGGGCTTGGTTCAATCCCTCGGTAGGGAGGAAGTAGGGCGTTTGAATGTAAATATATTTCTTGGCATTGGCTATCACAAAGATGATGGCTTGCAGAAGCGTACGCCATTGCCCCACAGGTCCACTGGTGAGTAGTTGCATGATATTATCGCTGTATACCTTGGCAGGCGGATAGTAAACCTTGTCGTTGAGGAGTTGTTTGCTGATAACGAACCAGTCCAACAAGAAAGCAAATTGCAAGCCTTGTACCCCTTTCCCTTCAAACTTGAAGTGCGTATCGCGCCAATTGCCCCATGAAGTTCCTTCGTTGTATCGGTCGGCTACGTTCATCCCTCCCATGAACCCAACTTTCCCGTCAATCACCACGATCTTGCGGTGGTTCCGGTAGTTTACCTTGCTTGTAAAGACGGGAAAAACCACCTTCAGAAAAGGATAAACCTCTACGCCGGCATCTTGCATCTCCTGAAAAAACTTCTTTTTCACATTCCAGCACCCCACATAGTCGTAAAGCACTCTCACCATAACACCGGCTTGTGCTTTAGCCATCAAAATCGATTTAACCTTGTTGCCAATCGCGTCGTCCAAGAAAATATAGTATTGGAAATGGATGTGGTGGGTAGCCTTCTCCAGTTCTTCAAACAAGGCATCGAATTTATCATGGCCGTTTGTATAGATGTTGATCTTGCTACCATATAGGAGAGGACTCTGGTTGCTATGCCCAAGAAGGGTAACCAAGGGGTTATATTGTTCTGGCACCTCGCAATAGTCTTGAGACGGATTTTGATGCAACGGTTGTTTCTTAAGTCGTTTGTATGTGTGCCGCGAGATAAATCGCATTTTCCGCCCATCTTGTCCGAAAAAGAAATAGATTATCAGCCCCAAACCGGGCAACAATAGCAGCACAATAACCCATGAGATAGTTTTCAACGGATTCCGGTTCTCAGTTATGATTACGACAATCAATCCTAAGATGGTGATAGAGTACAAGATAAATGCAATTGTACCCACAACGGCTGTAATAGTTATAGCTGCAATCATGTTTTCTGTTTGTGTTTGTAAAGATAGAAAAGGAAAATGAGAATTGCAAGTAGTTTTTATATATGTTGGTAAATCCGTACCTTTGTGCTCAATATCAGGATTAAGAAATGGAAATAGCAGCATTGGTATCAGGTGGCGTTGATAGTTCGGTAGTGGTTCATCTATTGAAAGAGGCGGGATATACCCCTGCAATTTTCTATATCAAAATAGGGATGGAGGAAAAGGATGGGTATATTGATTGCCCCTCGGAAGAAGACATTGAAATCACCTCGTTCATTGCCCGCAAGTATGGATGCCGTTTTGAGGTTGTCTCCCTGCATGAAGAATATTGGGACAGGGTGGTGAGTTATACGATTGAATCTGTTAAGCGCGGACTTACTCCCAACCCGGATATGATGTGCAATAAATACATCAAATTTGGCTGCTTTGAAGATCGCTGGGGCAAAGATTTCGACAAGATTGCCACAGGTCACTATGCCACGACCTCCGAGATAGGCGGCAAAGTGTGGCTTTCCACTGCCAAAGACTCTCTGAAAGACCAAACAGATTTCCTGGCTCAAATCACCAATCTGCAAATCCAAAAGCTTATGTTCCCCATCGGCCATCTGATGAAGAGCGAAGTACGTGCCATTGCTGCAGAAGAGAAACTACCCAGTGCGCTACGTCGCGACAGTCAGGGCATCTGTTTTCTTGGTAAGATAAACTACAATGATTTCATTGAGCGTTATCTGGGAAAGCGCGAAGGAAAGATTGTAGAACTCGAAACCGGCAAGGTGCTGGGGAAGCATAACGGCTATTGGTTCCACACCATCGGACAGCGCAAAGGTCTCGGACTAAGTGGCGGCCCTTGGTTTGTAATCAAGAAAGACATTCCCCGTAATATCATTTATGTGTCAAACGGCTACGACCCTGAGACGCAATACGGCAAGACAATCAATCTACAAGGCTTCGATTTCATCACTGAAGACGTATGGGGCGAGTTTGACGACGCCAAAGAAATAACCTTCAAAATCCGTCATACGCCCGATTTTACATCCGGCTTGTTACGTCGCATAGGCGATGTCTATCGCATTGAGTCCACCGAAAAAATACAGGGAATAGCTCCCGGCCAATACGGTGTAGTCTATGATAAATCCCACCATCTTTGTTTTGGTAGTGGCATGATTATCTGACAATCCACACGTCATCCAGAAAATTTGGTTGCTCGTGGAAAGGTAGAGGGAACACTACATTGTCGACCACAATACCGTTTCGTAACTGGAGGCAATCTGAAACACCCTTTGCCTAACTCTAAATATGCAGTAAAAAATTAGATAAATGCTTTACTTACACTTAATCATTTCAGGCGGTAGATGCGTTGGATAATGTCTACGACCTTCATACCTTCGAGTACGTTGGTAGTGATAGGTTCTGTGGTGTTGCCGGTTAGGACGTTTACTACGTTGCGGATTACGAAGTTGTGGTTTTGGGCGGAGCCTTTGTAGGCACCGTAGTCGTTGCCGGGGTTTGTTGGGGAGAGTTCGGGAAGAGTGTAGTCTTTGATGTGGCAGTATTCTACCTTGTCCATGTATTGGCCGCCAATTTTAACGCTGCCGTTTTGGGCTACTATCAGCATACTGCTCTCCATATTTTTATCCCAGACCGAAGTGGAGTAGTTGAGGGAGCCGATACCGCCGCCGGATAGTCGGAAGTTTACGATGCCTGAGTCTTCAAAGGCGGTAAGACCTGCATGGTTGAAGTCGGCAAAGCGAGCCTGTATGTTTGTAATATCCCCAAAAAGCCAGTACATAATGTCGATGAAGTGGGAGAATTGAGTGAAGAGTGTTCCGCCGTCAAGCGTGGCGTCACCGTGCCAGCCTCCGGGTTTGTAGTAGCGTCCGTCACGATTCCAGTAGCAGTTGAGTTGCACCATATAGATATCTCCTAGTCTCCCGGATTCTATCATCTCCTTAATCCATACGGAGGGAGGAGAGTAGCGGTTCTGCATTACACAGAAAACCTGCTTGCGATGTTTGAGAGAGGTATAGATTACCTTCTCCGCATCAGATGTAGTAAGTGCCATGGGCTTTTCAATTACTACATGGCATCCGGCTTCCAGTGCCTGAAGGGCTATGGAGGCATGCAGACCGTTGGGAGTACAGATGTTGACTACATCTATGGGGAGTCCACTTTGCAGCAGGCTGCGGGCATCAGGAAAGAAGGCAGCCTCGTATGCGTCTATGCCTAACTTTTCGCGGGGAAGTATGTCGCAGAGAGCCACCAGCTCAGCACCTTCATCACGCATAATCATCTCGACATGACGCTTTCCTATATGCCCGCAGCCTACTACGGCAAAGTGTATCTTTTTCATTTTATCAGAATAGCGGGGGATAAATGATCTTTTTCAATGTCTTTGAAGTAGTTGTAAGTACTTACTTTGAGTTCGGCACAAGCTGCTTCATCGGCTACAACAATCCCTTTCGGATGCAGTTGCAAGGCTGTGATGGTCCACATTTGGCTAACGGCGCCTTCCACTACCTGTTGCAAGGCGCGGGCTTTGTTGTGGCCATTCACTAAGATAAGCACCTCTTTGGCATCCAGTACGGTGCCGACGCCAACTGTAACGGCTGTCTTGGGAACCTTGTTCACGTCGTTATCAAAGAAACGCGAATTGGCGATGATCGTATCCGCTGTCAGCGTCTTGATGCGCGTGCGTGAGGAGAGAGATGAACCCGGTTCGTTGAAGGCAATATGTCCGTCGGGACCAATGCCTCCCAAGAAGAGGTCTATTCCTCCAACAGCTTTAATGGCGGCCTCGTATGCAACACATTCTGCTTCCAGATCGGAGGCATTCCCGTTGAGGATATGTACATTTTCTTTCGGAATGTCGATGTAGTTGAAGAAATTGCTCCACATAAAGGTGTAATAACTTTCGGGATGATTTTTCGGTAGACCTACATACTCATCCATATTGAAAGTAATCACGTGGCGGAACGAAACCACCCCTTTCTTGTGCAGCTCAATCAACTGCTTGTACATGCCCAGAGGCGATGAGCCGGTAGGCAATCCCAATACGAATGGCTTTTCTTCCGTAGGATTGGCGTTGTTAATCTTGGCTGCTACATAGTGAGCCGCCCATTGTGAGAGTAACTCGTAAGTTGGTTCGATAATTAATCGCATTTTGTTTAGCTTAAGTATTATTTATTGTTTTAATCTGTTTGCCATTGCTTTACCCAGTTCCAGACAGGCTTCGTATGAGTCAGGCGTGAAACCTTGCTTTTGTTCTACAGGTGTGCCTACTACTTCCCATTTCATTTTTTCGCCAAAGGCTGTGAGGAGTTTCACGGAGGCGCCGGACCAAGCAAACGAGCCAAAGTAACCAAAGAGGCGGTTTTTTACATCGCGTATCTCTATCTTGCTGAGGACAGACTCTACTTCGGGGAATAATTGGTTGCTGTAGGTTGGGCTACCTATAATCAAGCCCTTATATTTGAATACATCGCGAAGGATGTAGGAGGCATGGCTTTTGCTTACATTGTGCATGGCTATGTTCTTCACGCCGTTTTCTACCAAGGCATAAGCTACGGCTTCAGCCATTTGTTCCGTATATCCGTACATACTGCCATAAACGATAGTTACACCATCCTCGCCTGCGTAGCGGCTTAATCGGTCGTAAATTGAAACGGCTTTCTTTAGATATTGGCGCCAAACAGGGCCATGCGTAGAACAGATTGTTTCAATATCCAGTGCCGACGCCTTTTGAAGGGCTTTCTGCACGGGACTGCCATATTTGCCGACAATGTTGGTGTAGTAGCGTTCCATCTCATCCCAGAAACGATCAACGTTGATTTCCGTATCGAGTACTCCGCCATCTAATGTGCCATACGTGCCGAAAGCGTCGGCCGAGAAGAGTATTTTATTCTGTGGGTCATAGGTGAACATCACTTCAGGCCAATGAACCATTGCAGCCATGTAGAACTGAAGCGAGCGACTTCCTATATTCAGTGTATCACCTTCTTTCACCTCATGGAGGCCATCCTTAATACCGTGGAAGCCGTCCAGCATACCGAAGGTCTTGCTGTTTCCTACAATCTGTACATCAGGATATTGCTGGCGCAGGAGGCGAATACTTCCTGCATGATCAGGCTCCATGTGATCTACGATAAGGTAATCCAGCGAACGGCCGTTTAGAAGGATGGCTATTTTCTTAAGGAAAAGATCCGAATAACAGATATCCACCGTGTCAACCAAGACTGTTTTCTCGTCCAGAATCAGGTACGAGTTGTAAGATACGCCATGAGGCAAAGGCCATATATTCTCAAAGAGCGCTTTCTGGCGGTCGTTAACCCCCACATAAAATACGTTATTTGCTATTTCTCTTGACTTCATAAACATCTTTCTTTTTTAAAGCTTTCCACACAAAATAAATACCTGCCAATACAAAGGGGATGCTAAGCAATTGCCCCATATTCAAAAACATATTGGCTTCAAAATCTTCCTGATTATTCTTCAGCAATTCGATAAAGAACCGGGAACCAAAGATACAAATCAGGAATATGCCAAAAATAAGGCCCGCTTTCTTATAAGCTTCCTTTTTGAAGTAGAGCCACATGCACAGAACAAAGGTCAGCAGATAACAAGCTGCCTCATATAATTGGGTTGGATGGCTGGGCGCTGAGAAGACAGGCTCTGCCCCATTCTTCCAAGCGTGCAGGTTCTGAATGAAACGGAATCCCCAAGGAGAGTCGGTAGGATGACCATAAATCTCATGATTCATCAAGTTGCCAAAGCGGATAAAAGCGGCTACCAAACCAGTTGGCACCACCAATTTATCAAATGTCCACAGCATACTCTTATGCGTAACTCGCTTAGAGTAGAAGTAAATGGCAATAACTATTCCCAGCGTACCGCCATGACTGGCCAGTCCACCTTCCCATATTTTCAAAATATCCAATGGATGCGAGAGGTAGTATCCTGGGTCATAAAACAGGCAATGCCCCAAACGGGCGCCTATAACTGTTCCAAGCACTGTATAGATTAGAAGCGAGTCTATCCATTCCGGAGGCAATTTTTCATTCTTCCACATGCGAGCCACAATCATGTAGCCTATGGCAAAACCCAGAGCAAAAGCCAATCCGTACCAACGGATGCTAAGCGGGCCTAAATGGAGAAATTCGGGGTCTGCTGTCCAAGTAATCACATTGAGCATCGTGTTTCAAATTTATTGATGGTTGATATACCTAATAATAAGTCGCAAATGTAATCATTTTTTATAATAGAAAGACAGATAGGCTGATAATCTTTCTCTATCAGTGGCGCTAAATTCATCTAACAGTTCCAGATTCTCCCAGCCCGTAAGCTGTCCTTTCTGCCTACGCAACTGATAGATACTCCGTGCCTGACGGTAATTTAGGTAGGGATGCTTTGCCAGTGAATCGGAAGGCAAATAGTTGACAGAGAGTTTTGCAATAAAGGCTGTATCTGCAATAAACCAACTCTGTAAAGCCTGGTACCGTTCTTCATCCATCCCATACAACTCCCGGAGTTGCTCCACCGCATAATACCCACCCAAGAGTGCACGGTACTTCAGAATCCGCTTCGCAAAAGTAGTCCCAATACCCGGCACTTTCTTCAACGTTGTCGTATCGGCCGTATTCAGTTCTACAACTGTCCCGACAGGGAATTTCTCTGCCTTAGGAAACGAGGGACGTGGTTTTTGAAAAGTGCGAGGGGGAGCTGTTTTCTTTTTCTTAGATGAGGTCTGTGTTTTTGATAGGGGAGTAAGTGCCTGCGTAGTATCAATCTCCATAGCAACCGGTGCGTTATCAGGGTTTACGATATACTGCCCGTCTGTCGTAACATCTACCTTCTCCTCTTGCCTGTCCGATATAACCAATAATATCCCGCTAATAGTTACAAGGAAGAGCAATAAAGTCAATGCCCTCCTCTCCCCTTTCGAGAAGTAAAAGAAATCACGCCAATCCTTCATTGCATATATTGAGATATTACATTCAAGTATTTTTTCATGTTGTTGCGTAATTCCGCCGAACTAATGACTATCATAGCTTTAATAATTTAGGCATAAATAATGCATAACAAAGGTAGCAATATTGTATAAAACTATATAGTCTTTAATATAAAAAAATCACTTTGTCCTGTTTTCGTCATTGGGACACCCGGAAAATTGGACGCCCCTATTTTTTAGTTAAGAGTTGTGTCAAAATGATAGAATTGACAGATTGTCAAAAAATGGTCTTTTTTTTCTTTGATATTTGGAGGAATTTTGGTGTTTTCAGCCGAAAAACGCCGGGAATTGAGGGTTTTCAAAATACAAAATGATAGCAATTCGGTATTTATGATTGAATATAGAAAGTAGAAAATGGAATCAGCTCTCATGTTTTACGTTTTATCTTAAATTAATCATCATAATGTCTTCAAGCTCCTGAAGGACTTTAAGGGTATTAGAGATCTTAAAGACTCTTAAATTTAAGTGAATATTCCATAATATTAAGATGTATTTAGATTTCGTTTGCATCGTTCCGGAAAATCATTTAGATGATTTTAAAAATGATCTAAATGAAATTTCCAAATCATGCTGATGACGTCCGGCAATCATCTAAATGATTTCCCCAAAAGAAGCCGTCTTTTCAAAATATCTTTCCCAAATATTGACAAAAGCTTTACATATCCGCTAACTTTGGCCGATTTCGTCGAAACTCCGAATTTCTCGTAACATAAAAAAGGCCCTTTTTCTGACAAATAGGGTCTGTTTTAACTTTTATTAATTGACAAATGAAAAATGGCATTCTTATAAATTCAATCAATTACGAATGACAAATTAGCCCTTTTCACCCCATTCTATGGAGCTTTTGTTCCGTGGGTTAAAACACCACGGCTACCAATATATTATGCCTAACGGCATACAGGGACGCATTTTCACCGATAGGCTATGCCTGACGGCATGTGGAAACGTAGTTTTTAATATATAAAAATTTACTTTGTTATACCATTTTCGCTTGTTTATACGGTTTATTTATCAAAGACGAATTTTTATAAATAGGAAAGGGGATATTCGCAGGCTGAGGGAGCCGGTGTAGCGGATCATGCTGTTGAGGAGGCGGAAGAAGAAGGCCTTGAGGGGGCTTTGGCGGTGGATGTTGTAGAAGCCTTTGGATATGGTGAGGGTGTAGCTATATGGGGAGGTTATTTGGCGATAGGCATTGATGGGGAGGATGCGTTCTGCCCAGTTGCCGGTTTCGGGGTTGCAGGTGTTGTATGGGTCGGTGGGATGGGGGAGTTGACCTGATTCTACTGCCAGACACATATCCGGATAGGTTAGGCCGCGGGTATGAGTTGCCCATAGTTCTATCTCTTCAGCTGTGAGGTGAGGATAGCTGTAGAGGAGGAACTGTTTGCGAAGGGTGAAGTAGTTTGGATCCTCTAAGCTACCCGTTTCGCAGGCTTGCATAAAGCGGTGAAGGCGACGCTTTACTACCGGATTGTATGGTGTAGAGGCCGTGGTGAATACCATTTGCATAGTCGGGTTCAATGCGTGCAGGTCGGCAAAGAAAGGCTGCAAGTTATAAATATGCTCTATTACATCCGTTGAGATAAGCAGATGGGGGCGTATCTCATGCTTCAGGCAATAGGCGGTAAGGGTGGAGGAATCGCCTTTCAGGACAAGCGAAGGGATTAAGTCTGCTTCCCGACCGATTATCTTGACAGCCTCTACCGACAGCGGGTTGAGGTCGATATAAATTACTTGTCCGATACCGATTGCTTTGGCCAGAATACTCAGGAAACCATTTCCTCCGCCGTAATCTATTAAGGTTGTCTCTGATAGTGGGCAAGTGATTGAGCGAGTGCCATAACTTAAGCAGCGGGCATAAATTTCCATATAATAGGGCAGAACCGGGACGATGCGACGGATGTACTCCTTGTTATAGTCGCTTATCGGGAGGCTTTCGTAATCAATCGCTTGCAGACGGGTTACCAATGATTTGGCAAGGGGGGTGAATTCATTTATTATCATAAATAATATGGTATAGGCGCTTGGTCTGATGAAGGGTTGAGTATGCCGGGATCAGGAAGTCTTCCCGTATGCGAATGTCTTCCTCGGTGAAGGGTCCGTTGATTAGTTGGTTGCAGGTGGCAATCATTTCCTGAGGCGTATTGGCTATGTGGCAGAGTGGGTCTAATCCGCTTCCGGTAAGCATCAGGCTATTTACTACGATATGCCTGCCGGCAAAGAGGCTGTTGAGTAGCTTAAGCTTCAAGCCTGTTGGCTGGAAGGTGATAAGCAGATGAATCTGCGCCTCCCGTATCAGGTAATCCATTCGTTCGGCTGAGGGATTGGCTTCGAGGGTGATATGAGGATAAGACTCGATGGCCTTCCAAATTCGTTTTGAGGGATTCATCCCCGCCAGTACACAAGGATAGGTAAGTTTGCTAAACACCTCCTTTATAAGGAATAGAGCCACCTCTTCATTCTCGAAAACAGAGAGTTTAGCATGATAGAGGATAAAGTCCGATTGCCCCGGTTGTGCCGTAATCCTTTCGTTGGCATGAAAAGCCGGGATAAATTCAACGCGCTTTCCGGGGAAGCGCTTCCGCAGGTATTCGGTATCGGTAAGTGAGATACCCAGCAAGATGTCTGCATCAGCAAGAGCCGCCTCATACCGTTTGAAGCGCCAGGCTTCGATATAATGAAATGTCTTAGCCACCACTCCCTTGCAAGCCTTAGCTATCAGCCGGTAGTAATCATGTTCAATATTACTTTCGCGGCATATCTTCAGTCGGTCTTTCAACCGGGCATCCGGCAGGTAATAGCACGAATGCAGTCCTTCAAACAAGATAGGATAGTCGTTAGCCAGCAAGTTCTGAATCAACTGCGGATGTTTGCGGCCATACACATTATAAGGCAGAAATGTCAGATTGGCAAGCAATCCCGTCCGCCGCTTATAGTAATGCACCTCCTCACAAAGTTCCTCCAGCTTAGGTGCGGGCTGCCGTTCATACAGAAAGCAATGAAGAATCACCTTCACCCCCAGCGCCCTCAGTCCCTTCAGCTTATAGTAAATATCAATAATTCCCCCATAATCCGCAGGATAAGGGACATTCAAAGCCACAATATTCAAATATCTATCCATGCCCCAAAGATATAATTTTTTATTTTTATATATATGCAGAACGTATCATAACGGTCGTAATTTGGGACCTTGGTTTTTTAGTCCTTCGAAGATGTCTATGAATTGGTGGGCTTGTTGGGCACGGGAGAAGGTGGTGGTTAGGGAGCGGATGGGGGTTATAGTGGTGTAGCCTTGGTTTTGCCATTGGGCGTAGTGGTGGCGGAGGAAGGTGGTTACTTCTTCTACTGTTGTGGCGGCCAGACCGCTTTGAGTTTCTTTTAGGAGGGTAGCTAAGAGGTTTTCGTCGCTACGGACACATTGGATTGGTTTTTCTACAGCCATGTACTCAAAAACCTTCGTTGTCATCACTCCTTTGGGGCCTCCTGATACCTCTTGGTTTGTTAAGAGCAGCAGTATTGAGCTACTGTTTAAAACTGCCGGAATCTCTTTGGCAGGCGCCATCTCCTTTATATCCATATATTCTAGCACGCCCATCCGTTGAGCTTCAGCCATAATGATCTGCTGTGAAGCTGCGTTGGTGTACCAGCGTACTCTACATTTCTCCGGGGTAAGAAAGCCTTCTTTCGTAAGTAGCGCTAACGCCTCAAAGAGAAGAGAGGGATCTTGCATGGCTGTGCTATGCAATCGTCCGGTATACGTGATGACAAACTGGGGAGTGACTTTGGGGGCAGGGAAGAAAAGTTCCGGGTCATATCCGTTATAGATGAGGTGGACATTGGAATTATAATGCTTTAGTATCTCTACGTGCCATGGAGAAACAGTCGTGACGGCGGAGGCTGCTTTTAAGGCTCTATTGCGTTTGCAGAGGCTGTGACGTTTGAAAGCAGGAGCAACGAGGGATGTTAGTCCAAAAGGTATAGGGCGAGAGATGAACTCGTTTCCCGCATATTGTTCGATGATGTCGCGAAGGTCGGCTACCCAGGGGAGGTTGTATCGGTGGGCAGCCTTTTGAGCAGCTTTTAACGGGAAGTCGCGATATGTGCTACATAAAATAATGTCAACGGGCTGTTTCTGAAGTATTCGGCAGGCCTCTTTATACATCTGCCTGTCTTTATAACTGAAACAAAGGTCGAGAAAGAAAAAAAATGCTCTCTGAAGTCTTGCCCAAAATCCGCTTTTCCGGGAATAATAAGGCATAGCTACTACTTTGCAGATATTGGTCATGAAAGAAAAAGTGGTATCAATCTGGTCTTCGGTTAGTACCGTTGGCTCCCAGCCTTCCTTTAGGAGGTATTTGCATAGATAACCCATGCGGGGGCCAAATGCGGGAGGGAAGAGGTCGCAGATGATAAGTATCTTTTTCATTTGCTGCATATCTTTATTATGTAGTCTAACAAGACGGGGTATAATTTGCGCAGATAGCTGCCATTGCCTTCTACTACCGAGGTGTTGTGCCAAAGAAAGGTAATGCTGCCTCCTGCTTTCCAGGCGTTATCTATGAGTTGGCAACTATAGGCGACTGCTTCATCATAGCTTAAGCCCATATACGTATCACGTTCAAGCGTGCAATCCATAATGATCAGAGGGGTAAGCTTTAAGTCCGTCAACCTCCGGGTAACAGGATTGATGTATTGAACATTCCAACCGGTACCAAGGCGGAAACCGGTAACGTCGGCATAGCCCATCGTATAGTCCCAGACAATACCTGCCTTCTCTAAATAATCCATGTCTTCGGGTTCCCGGCACGTTAGGAAGTGGTGGCGGCTATCAAGCACTGCCTCGCACCACGTCATTTGCATGTTCTCTTTCTCTTGTTCAATAAGGCGGGGAGACAAGCCTGCTTCATAGCTTACGTGTAATCCAATATCCGCTCCTTCCTTCTTGAACTTGCGAGCTAATTTATTAATATCCCTGTCCCCAGGAGAGTAATGGGGTTTATCAAAGGAGGTTTTCCCTCCTGCCCTGAAGAAGGCTATCGTGTTAACACCCTCTAATTTTTCGCTTAGCTGCCGGTTTTGATCAAGCAGCCAAGGGAAGGTAAAGAAGGGGTCGTTTACCGGTTTCCCAAATTTGCCTTTCAATGAGCATAGGATACCTCTTCCATCGCGTATGGAGCGGATAAGTCCTTTCCACGAACGATAGAGAAAAGGTTCGTCTACATCATGGGTGAGGTTGATGAAATAGATATGATTACCGGCTTCGGGTAGTTCAGGTTGAAACTCTCGCAGCCACTGGTGAATCAGTAATCTGTACTCATCCAGGATGGGGCGGTGGATAAAGCCTGCCCGATAGGGAAGTGATTCCTTGCCGGGGAAGCGGCCATGTTTGTCGCGCACATCGCGACGTATCATCTCCTCGTATCGGCTCACTAAGAAATAGGCCGAAGCTATCAAGTCGGCATGAACTACAAGCGTATCCCCCACCCATTCTACTTCTGGTGAACCATATATAATAGGTATGCCCTCCAGTTCCACTAAGGGGAGGAGGGGGAGGGATGAAGGCTTCCCATACGTGTCTTCATTGAAGAAGCCCGAAGGAATAATCACAAGGTTGTACTTCTCGAATTGCTTCGGATCGTTTGTATAACCAATCAATATGTTTTCATTAATCTTATCCTCTAAAACTTCACCTATCAGGAATCGTATTAGATAAGAAATGATTTCGTTCATAAGGTATGAAGTATTTGATTCGTACTCTATCCAATAAACTGAGTTTCCCTTTGTTTATTGTGAAGAACGGCGTTTGGATGGCGCCAAATTCGCGAAAGAAGCGTTCTACGCCGGGGAGCATGGAGCCTTCAAAGTCGAATGTAGAGGTATAGGCCTGCACGGCTTGGATGGCTTCCCATAGAACCAGGCTGTGAGCGCCCGAGTCACGCAGTTGGGGGGCGGTGCCTCCTGCCAGATAGTAGGCCGAGCTTTCCTGCCAGACTACGAAGGCGGTGGCATGCAGGCGTCCGCTTTCGTCATATCCTCCCCAAAGGTCGCCTTGTCCTCGTTCCCTGCAGGTTGTTATCAGCTTGGCTAATACGTCGAGATGTTTCGGTTTCTGCTGCTGACGCTCGAAGGTGAGGGCGTAGATGCGCAGGAAATCGTCCGCCGGAATGCCTTGACGAACTGTTATCCCATTTTTCTCCTTGGCTTTAGTGATGTTTCGTCGGATGTTGGCGCTCATGTTTTCCCAAAGGATATTCGTTTGACGGATGTCCTTAAAGAGGTAGGTATAGCGGGTGGTCTGACTGTAGCCTTCCCAGTAAAATGGGAGCCAGTCTGTTACCTGATAGGGGAAGTTTTGGAGGAAAGATTTGTACACATTTAGTGCATTTATGAAGGTTTTGCTTATCGCCTGTCGTTGTCCCAGGATGGTGGTGTATTTAGTATCTGAGGCTTCTGCAGCAAACCATGGGCCCATGGTTTGGGTATAGGGCGGCATGGAAACCACCTGTGAAATAGGGTGGTAAAGAGGAAGGGCTGCTTGTATGCAACCCTTGTCTTCATATAGTAAGACATCCCACTCCTCCTTTCCGCAAACAATATCCAACCACCAGTCGCGTGAGAAAATCGGTAGCGTAGGCTCTGTTTGGCAGAGGGAGCGGTATTTGTCTTTTTTCGTCAATTTACTTTAGTGCCGCAAAAATAAGTGCAGACAGTTCTTCAGCTAATTCGGGATTGTCGGCAATGCATTGCTTGGCCGCGTCTCTGCCTTGTCCCAGCTTGGCATCGTTATAGCTATACCACGAGCCACTCTTCTTGATCACATTCAACTCGGCACCCAAATCTACTATCTCGCCTGATTTAGAGATGCCTTCACCAAACATAACATCAAATTCTGCTTTCCGGAAGGGGGGAGCTACCTTGTTCTTTACTACCTTCACCCGCACTTGGCTTCCTTTCACCTCCTCGCCGTCTTTCAACTGGCCGATGCGACGGATATCCAAACGTACGGATGCATAGAATTTCAGCGCATTACCTCCGGTCGTTGTTTCGGGATTACCGAACATAACGCCTATCTTATCGCGCAACTGGTTGATGAAGATACAGGTGGTATTCGTTTTGTTGATAGCGCCGGTGAGTTTACGCAGGGCTTGCGACATTAATCGCGCCTGAAGCCCCATCTTGCTGTCGCCCATCTCGCCTTCCAATTCTGCTTTCGGAGTTAAAGCGGCTACCGAGTCGATAACAATGATATCTACGGCCGACGAACGGATGAGTTGCTCGGTTATTTCCAAAGCCTGCTCGCCACTATCGGGCTGAGAGATATACAGGTTGTCGATGTCTACACCCAACTTTTCGGCATAGAAACGGTCGAAAGCATGCTCTGCATCAATAAAGGCAGCCAATCCGCCTGCTTTTTGAGCTTCAGCAATGGCATGTATGGCCAGCGTAGTCTTACCTGAAGATTCGGGACCGTATATCTCAACGACCCTTCCGCGCGGGTATCCTCCTACGCCTAAGGCAGCATCCAGCGCAATTGAGCCGCTATGGATTACCTCCACCGGTTCAACAGCCTCGTCGCCCATTTTCATAATAGAACCCTTTCCGTAGGTTTTTTCTATTTTATCCATAGCTGCGCGAAGCGCTTTCAATTTATCAGCATTCGCTGCAGCCGGTTTGTTGTCTTCCATGCTTTGTTTATTTTCTTCTTTTGCCATATATTTTTGTTAATATTTAATTGTAAGGTAATGATTAAAGTTCCAAGTCGCCATTGAATATCTCATGCCAGGGCAACCCTTGTTCGTTCAACTCTTTCATGAAAGGATCGGGGTCGAACTCTTCCACGTTCCAAACGCCCGGCTTCTTCCAAACACCTTTCAGAAACAGTTTGGCGCCTATCATGGCGGGTACGCCGGTGGTGTAGCTTACAGCTTGCGCACCCGTCTCTTTGTAGGCGGCTTCGTGGCTACAATTGTTGTATACATAGTACTTCAGTTCTTTTCCGTCTTTAAGTCCGCGGATACGGCAGCCAATAGAGGTTTCGCCGGTATAGTTCTCGCCCAAGTCGCCAGGGTTGGGCAATACGGCTTTCAGGAACTGGATGGGTACGATCTCTACGCCATTATAAAGAACCGGGTCGATGCGTGACATTCCAATATTCTGTATTACTCTGAGGTGAGTGAGGTATTCCTGTCCGAAGGTCATCCAAAAGCGGGCGCGACAGATGGTCGGGTAATGCTTTACCAAGCTTTCCAACTCTTCGTGGTACATCAAGTACGACTCTTTCAGGCCTATGTCAGGATAGTCGAGCGTCTTGTGAACGATGAGCGGATCGGTCTCCTTCCACTGGCCATCTTCGTAGTATTTCCCTCGTTGGGTAATCTCGCGAATATTTATTTCAGGATTAAAGTTGGTAGCAAAGGCTTTGTGATGGTCACCTGCATTGCAGTCTACAATATCCAGATACTTAATTTCGTCGAAATAATGCTTGGCGGCATAGGCGGTATATACGCCGGTAACGCCCGGATCGAAACCACTGCCCAAAATAGCTGTCAAACCCGCCTGCTCAAAGCGATCTTTGTAGGCCCATTGCCAACTGTATTGGTATTTAGCCTCGTCCAGTGGCTCATAGTTGGCCGTATCCAAGTAGCTTACTCCATACGCCAGACAGGCGTCCATAATGGAGAGGTCTTGATAAGGCAGGGCCAGGTTTACCACTAAATCGGGCTTAAACGTGCGAAACAAAGCAACCAGTTCGTCCACCTTATCAGCATTCACCTGAGCTGTTTGCACCTTGACGTTTCGGATATCTTGCGCAATAGCATCTGCCTTGCTCTTTGTACGGGTGGCAATCATAATGTCGGTAAATACATCCGCATTCATCGCCATCTTCTTAATCGCAACGGTGCTAACCCCCCCCGCTCCAATGACTAAAACTTTTCCCATATATATTCTAAATTATAAAGGAACAAATGTAGAGCAATTCTTTCAATAAACAAAATCCCGAAAGGAAACTCGCTGAAAAATTAATAAATTATTTGCATAACCAAAAAACTTCTCTACCTTTGCACTCACAAAACAAAAAAATGCGAAAATAGCTCAGTTGGTAGAGCATAACCTTGCCAAGGTTAGGGTCGCGGGTTCGAGTCCCGTTTTTCGCTCAGCTCTTAAAAGACAGTTAAGAGACAAAACAGGACAATATCTTCCAAATTAGACAGTTGGAAGATATTTTTTTTTGTTTCAAGGTCACTTGAAAGACAAATAGAAGCCATTCCAAGACATTAAATAGGTACTAAATCGGTACCTGCTCCAAAGAACATAAAATCGGTACCGATTTCCCTCACAAGTCCCTCATCTGTCCGATATTGTCCTTCAGACTGTAATCCTTTTCAGAATTAAATAAATTATCTTTGCAAACAAGTAAAAATGAGCAAAAAAATGAAAAGAAGTACGTTCAGGATTCTCTTTTACATAAAGAGAGGCGACCCAAAGAAAAATGGACGGGTAGCAATTATGGGGCGGATTACCATTGATGGCGAACGAGCGCAATTTGGTACAAAACTGGAAACTAATCCCGAACAGTGGGATAACAAGGGCGGCAGGGCTAAAGGCAACAATGCCGCCACCGCTAATCTAAACAGAATGTTGGATAATATTAGGGCAAAGGCAACCACACAGTACAACCACCTTATGGAGATAGATGGATACGTGCTGCCCGACAAAATAAAAAATGCCTTGCTTGGGATTGAGGAAAAGGGAAAAACCATCATGTTCTACTTCGACAGGTTTAATGCACAGTACAAGTCGAAAGTCGGCACAATGGTTACACGAACAACTTATTTGAGATACGAATTAGCCAAAAGCCGGTTGGCTGAATTTCTTAAACAAGAACACCACGGCATTGTTGATGTTCCCTTCAAGGAAATAAACACGGTCTTCCTGCAAGATTTCTATCTGTTTTTAAGGAATACGCATAAGTCGGGAAACAATAATGCCATGAAAACGATGCAGCATGTGCGGGCTGTCTTTAACTACATCAAAAATTCCGGAGAAACTTTTGCAGACCCGTTTGCAAACTTCAAAATGAGTTTTGAGAAAAAGGAAAGGGACTATTTGGAACAGGAAGAATTAAGCGTGTTGCAAAACAAACAGTTTGGCTCTGAAAGATTGGAACGGGTAAGGGATATATTCCTTTTTAGCTGTTACACAGGCTTATCGTTTTGCGATATGTGCGATTTGTCAAAAGAAAATATCAAGCAGGGCATTGATAAAAACTTGTGGATAATGACTAAACGCCATAAAACAGACATTCCATTTAAAGTGCGTTTATTAAATATTCCGATTGCTATCATGGAAAAATATGAAGGAACCCAGGAAAACGGTAAACTGCTGCCTGTGATAAGCAACCAAAAAATGAACAGCTACCTCCACGAAATCGCTGAAATTTGTTGCATTGACAAGAAAATCACATTCCACGTTGCAAGGCACACGTTCGCAACTCTCTGTTTAACAATGGGTATGCCTATTGAAAGCATCTCCAAAATGTTGGGACATACAAAAATAAAGACGACACAGATTTATGCTCGATTGATAGATAAGAAATTAAGCGATGACATGAATCTGTTTGCGGAAAAATTGAACGAAACGAAAATACAATTAGTAGCAAGTTAATAAATATCAGCATTATGGAAACAGGAAATATAAAAATCAAAGAAAACGACAAGCAGCAGTTTGTTGTCAATGTAAAATTGGTAAACGGCAACTTATGGCTCTCAACTTGCCAGATGGCGGATTTGTTCAACACCTATGAGCAGACGGTCGAAAACAATATCCGGGCAATCTTTCAAACCGGAATACTCTGCGAAAAAGATGTTGCCCGTATTCAACAGTTTGAACATAAGGGACGTATCTGTGAAACGACTTTATACAATTTGGATGTTATAATTTACATCAGTTACCGGATACCGTCTTTTGAATCGCGAGCTTTTAGGGAATGGCTTATGAAAGCATTTTGTAAACCGCCTTTTATGCTATCACTCAATTAATTGAAAGCCCTGATGACAACCGTTATTCAGGGCTTTTTACCCTGCGGACACATTCCGTTATACACCGCACTACCGTACCATCCGTTCCGGCTTAATAA
>BNTS01000030.1 GCA_025996775.1 Bacteroidia bacterium
GTTCTATCATGTGAGGGGATTGGATAAGCCGCTGGGGAATCTGGAATCGCAGAGACGTAGCCGAATGGGGAAAGATTTGTTTGAGGAAGTAATTTATCATACTTATCCTGGTGATTCGATTATCGGTTGGAACATAAAGGATTTTGGGCCTCTTTATCTGCCTAAGAAAGGAGATACTGTAGCTATGAATCGAACAAATTATTTGCTTTACAAACAAGCCATTGAATGGGAGCAAAAAGGAAACTTGGAATACAGAGATTCTATTGTGTATTTGAACAATGATCCGATAGAAGCTTATTGTTTCAATAAGAACTACTACTTTATGGCAGGCGATAGGACAGAAAATTCGCAGGATTCGCGGTACTGGGGGCTGCTGCCGGAAGAGTATATAGTCGGTAAGGCTTGGATTATCTGGAAATCGGTTGACCCTTATTCAGGAAAGATTCGGTGGAAAAGAATGCTACAAACAATTAAATGAAGAATGAAGAATAATTTTTTGGCATATAGTTCTTTGTTTTTACTGGCTTTAGGAGGATTGCTGGTACTTGGTACTGTATTTGCTGCGAATGCTTCGTTGGCTAACGGGATTGTGATGGGGAAACTGTTTTGGTTTCATTTGGCTATGGCGATGTTTGCGTTGGGGACTATTTTTTATGCTCTTACGAATCGAAAAATACATTATATTTTTTCATTACCGGATGTGGTTATTTTGTTTTCAGCCGGTATCGTGTGGCTGACATACGACCGGCTTCTCAATCCTGAACCTGATAAGCTACTGTTTGCAGTGCAATTGGTACTGCTTTGGTTTATGCTCCGGGTGGCACTAACGGCCTTTCCTGCTTTGAAGCCTCTGTTTCTTTTCTTCATTCTTTGTACGGGGCTGATAGAAGCTATATGGGGGATAGAGCAGTTATATGGGTATAAAGCATCGACGCATCATCTTTTCCGGTTAATGGGTTCTTTTTATAATCCGGGGCCTTATTCGGGGTATCTATCTGTTGTATTGCCTATTGCGCTTAGTTTGATTGTGGGTAAAGACAAAAAGCCTACCTTATTGTATTGGTTTGGCTGGGTATGTCTGGCAGCTATCTTGGTTGTTTTGCCTGCCGGGATGAGCCGCTCGGCCTGGGTTGCAGCGGCTGTAGGATGTGTTTACGTCGGCCTTCCTACTGATTGGTTGAAGATGGCTTGGGAGAAACATTCTAAATGGGTTATCGTTGCTTTGGTGGTGGTTATTCTCTGCCTTACGATTGGATTGGCAGGGCTTTATCATCTGAAGAAGGATTCGGCGGATGGAAGACTGTTGATGTGGAAAATAACAGGGAAAGCTATGCTGGCGCATCCTTTGGGCGTAGGACTGGGTGGTTTTCCTGCTGCTTATGCGGCGATGCAGGCGGAATATTTTTCTTCGGGGCAGGCTTCGGATACAGAGAAGTTAGTAGCGGGAGGGCCGGAATATGCGTTTAATGAGTATTTGCAGATTGGGGTGGAACAGGGGATTGCCGGGTTGACGCTGTTTTTACTTTGGATTGGGTTTGGTTTAAGGAGAAAAGAAAATAGGGGGTTACAAGGAAGGGCAATTGAAAGGCAAACTGAAAGAAATTGCGGCCGAACTGGATGAAGAATTATTGAGTTACTTGTCGATAAGCAAAATGCAGCAAACCAGTGTAAAAAAACTTTTGATACCTTTTTTCAATTACTTTTATTACCTTTGTTGTCGAAATTATTAATAGAGGTTTTAATACATTGATTGATTTAGAGAAAACACCTTCGCCTTGTTATGTGATGGAAGAGAAGTTGCTTCGCAATAATCTTTCACTCATTAAGAGGGTTAAAGAAGATGCCGGTGTGAATATTATACTGGCATTTAAGGCATTTGCCATCTGGAAAGCGTTTCCTATTGTGAGGGAATATATTCCTTTTTCTACGGCAAGCTCGAAGTTTGAGGCGCAATTGGCCTTTGAAGAGATGGGTAGTCCGGCACATACGTATGCACCGGTGTATACGGAGGAGGACTTTCCTCAGATACTGGCTTATAGCAGCCATATCACCTTTAATTCGCTCGCTCAGTTTGCACATTTTTACCCAATGGTTAAGGCTTCGGGGAGGCATATCTCCTGCGGATTGCGTATCAATCCTGAGTTTTCTGTCGTTGAAACGGAGCTATATAACCCGGCAGCGCCCGGATCGCGATTGGGAATAACCGCCGACTTGCTGGGCGAAACCTTGCCCGAAGGTGTGGAGGGTCTGCATTTTCATACCCTTTGCGAATCAAGTTCCTACGATTTGGAGCGAGTGCTTGAAATGGTAGAAAGGCGTTTTTCACGCTTTTTTCCTTCAATAAAATGGCTGAACATGGGCGGAGGTCACTTGATGACGCGCAAAGGCTACGATACGGAACATCTTATAAGGCTGCTTCGTTCATTCAAGCAGAAATATCCCAATCTGAAAATCATACTGGAGCCGGGTAGCGCTTTTGCCTGGCAAACAGGATTTTTGCTTACTACCGTGGTTGATATTGTGGAGAATAGCGGGATTAAGACGGCTATCATTGATGCCTCGTTTACCTGCCACATGCCCGACTGTCTCGAGATGCCATACAAACCGGCCATACGAAATGCCACGGATCCCATAGAAGGCAAGCCCACCTACCGCATTGGAGGCAATAGCTGCCTGAGTGGCGATTTTATGGGCGACTGGTCGTTCGACAAGCCTCTACAGATAGGAGACAAGCTGATTTTTGAAGACATGATACACTATACGATAGTGAAAACTACCATGTTCAACGGCATTCCGCACCCCTCCATAGCACTATGGAGCCGCGACGACAAACTGGTTCTGTATCGCACTTTCAGCTACGAAGACTACAAAGGGAGGATGAGTTGAGCTATAAAAATATAACTTTCAACGCTCAACTTTCATCTTTTAACTAAAAAACGCTATCTTCGCACGCTAAATCAAAGTAATTAAAAGAAATGGGTATTTTTGATTTTTTCAATAAAGAGAAAAAGGAGACCTTGGACAAGGGTCTTTCTAAAACCAAAGAAAGCGTTTTCTCTAAATTAACGAGAGCGGTTGCCGGTAAAAGCCGCGTCGACGATGACGTTCTCGACAATTTGGAAGAAGTGCTGATCACCTCAGACGTGGGAGTAGATACAACGCTGAAAATCATTTCCCGTATTGAGAAGCGTGTATCCAAGGATAAGTATGTAAATACGCAGGAACTGACTGTTATCCTGCGGGATGAAATAGCCGGATTGCTTACCGAGAACCAAGCCGAAGACTCCGAAAGCTTCACCTTGCCCGAAGGCAAGAAGCCTTACGTAATCATGGTGGTAGGCGTAAATGGAGTGGGCAAGACCACCACCATCGGCAAATTGGCCTATCAATTTAAGAAAGCAGGCCACAAAGTGTATTTGGGAGCTGCCGACACCTTCCGAGCCGCAGCCGTAGAGCAGTTGGTTATCTGGAGCGAAAGGGTAGGAGTACCTATCATTAAGCAGAAGATGGGTTCAGACCCGGCATCCGTTGCCTTCGATACCCTTACCTCGGCCAAAACAAATGACGCCGATGTGGTGATTATAGACACTGCCGGCCGCTTGCACAACAAGGTTAACCTGATGAACGAACTTACCAAAATAAAGAATGTAATGAAAAAGGTGATTCCGGATGCACCGCATGAAGTATTACTGGTATTAGACGGTTCTACCGGACAAAATGCCTTTGAGCAAGCCAAACAATTTACGGCAGCCACCGAAGTAAACGCTTTGGCGGTAACCAAACTGGATGGAACGGCCAAAGGCGGCGTAGTTATCGGTATATCCGACCATTTCCATATCCCTGTAAAATATATCGGATTGGGTGAAGGCATCGAAGATTTACAGGTATTTAATAAGAAAGAGTTCGTAGATTCCCTATTTGGAGACAGCTCTTCAATCTCTAAAAAATAAAGGTGAAAAAAAATAGAGTAGATATAATTACACTGGGATGCTCGAAGAACTTAGTGGATTCCGAACAACTGATGCGCCAATTTTCAGCCAATGGATATACGGTGGAACACGATCCTGAGAAGGTGAGCGGTGAAATCGTTGTAGTAAACACCTGTGGTTTCATAGATGCAGCAAAGGAGGAATCCCTCCGCATGATACTTGAATTGGGCGAAGCCAGAAAGAAAGGCAATATAGCCCAACTCATTGTAATGGGTTGCCTTTCAGAGCGCTTTATGGACGAGATGAAGAAAGAACTGCCCGAGGTGGATCGCTTCTATGGCAAATTCAACTGGAAAGAACTACTTTCCGACCTGGGCAAGTCCAACCATAAGGAACTGGCCTCCGAGCGTATCCTTACTACCCCCGTGCATTATGCCTACTTGAAGATAGCCGAAGGCTGCGACCGCACTTGCTCGTATTGTTCCATCCCAATCATGACCGGCCACTATAAGTCGCGCTCGATGGAAGAGATCGTAGAAGAAGTAGGTGTGCTCACCCGGCAAGGAGTCAAGGAATTTCAAGTAATAGCACAAGATCTTACCTATTATGGTTTGGATCTATACAAACGATTAGCCCTTCCCGAACTGATAAAACGCATGGCAGACCAACCGGGTGCGGAATGGATACGCCTGCACTATGCCTATCCCGCCCACTTCCCATGGGATTTGCTGCCGGTAATCCGCGAACGCGACAATGTATGCAACTATTTGGATATAGCCTTACAGCATATCAGCGACCCTATGCTACAGCGAATGCGACGCAATATAACGAAGGATGAAACCTACCGTTTAATTGACCGGATGCGCGAAGAATCACCCGGCATCCATATCCGGACAACTTTGATGGTTGGACATCCTGGTGAAACAGATAATGATTTCGATGAATTGGTAAATTTTGTTAGAAAAGCACGTTTTGAACGGATGGGTGCCTTTACCTACAGCCACGAAGAAGGAACCCACGCATATAAGCACTATAAAGACGATGTTCCCGCCGAGGTGAAACAGGAAAGATTAGATTACATTATGCACATTCAGGAAGGCATTTCGGCCGAAATACAAGCCGCAAAAATAGGACAAACCCTAAAGGTAATAGTTGACAGAGAGGAAGATGATTACTATATAGGCCGTACCGAATACGATTCGCCCGAGGTAGATCCTGAGGTGCTTATCTCCAAAGAAGAGAAACTCAAGCCCGGTGCCTTCCATTCCGTTCAAATCACCCAATCCGACGCTTTTGATCTTTATGGAAAATCGATGAAATCATAAAAAAATAAAAAAAAATTGTTTGTTTACAAAAAAATGACTAATATCGCGAGTTGAATTCGGTAACGAAATTGTGCATCATGAAGAATAAAGAATTAATAAAAAAACTATCAGGCCGACTGAATTGGACTTCCGATGAAGTCTCCGGTGTAATATCCGAGCTTAGCACCCTTGTAAGCTCTCGGTTAAGCGACGGTGACATCGTCCATTTAGAAGGTTTGGGACAATTTGAAACAAGGAAAAAAGGCGAACGTATTTCGGTCAATCCGGCAAACGGGAAACGCTACCTTGTTCCTCCAAAATTGGCTCCTATCTTTAAACCTGGTATTACAATCCGAGCGTTTGTTGTCGCATTAAAAACACAACCTAAAGAAATAGAAAACAATGAATAACCGCTTAACGATTAGCGAAATTTCCGGGCTATTAGTTCAGTCTACGGGAAAAGACAACGCGCAAATCGAGCAATTCCTGCAAGAGTTTGTGTCGGTTGTAAGAGATAATCTTTTCGCTGACAGACTTGTGCAAATAAAGGGCATAGGTAATTTCAAAATTATCCTGGTAGAGAAACGCGAAAGCATAGATGTAAACACAAAAGAACGTATTGTTATCCCGGAGCATTATAAACTATCCTTCCTGCCGGATAAAGACATGAGAGAAGTGGTGAATAAACCTTTCTCCTTCTTCGAATCTATCGAAATAGCCGATGGCGAAAGCATCCCGGTTCTCCCTGAAACCGAATTACCGGATGATGACAAAGAAGACGATCTGGATGACGGCAGCATTATTGATGAAAAGGAGCTGATTGAAACTCCTGCTCAACGCGTGGTAGCACAATCCGTAACAAATGTGATTGAAGAGTTTCCCCCCTTACCTGTTGTGTCTGAGCCGATAGAAGAAATACCTCCCATACCCGTTATACCTGAACTGGTAGATGAAATTCCTCACTTACCCGAACCGGAACCGGAAGAGAAGATTCAACAATTACCCATTGTGGAAGAAGTTATTGAGGACGTTCAAGATGAAGAACCTTTAGAAGGTATTATCACTGAAGACATTCCTACGCCACCACCGATAGAAGATACAAATACATACGAATTTGATAACGAAACAAATAATAACAATCTAACAGAAGAAAAAGAAAGTATTGAATATCAATTAATAGACGAAAAAATGGCGGAAAATAATGAAAATGGAACAAACAGACCCGGCTACTATAAGCAGCCCGGAAATAACAACACGGTTATCATACTATTAGCAGCAGTAGTACTGGTTTTGCTCGTAGCAGGCACCGTTCTTGTTATAAAGAATAAAGACGCCATCTTTGGTGGCGATAGTGGTACCGTAGCAGTAACAAAGACAACGGATAAAGCAGATGATGCTCTGTTTGCCTTACCGCCCGAAAGAGATGATTCTTCGATTGATGAAGAGTGGGGTGAAGCTACAGACACAGATGTAGCAGGAACTACGCATGTAAAAGCTCCCGCTTCATCAAATAAAACTAAAGTATCAGGTACCTCGGCCACCGCTATTTCTTCAACTCCGAAGGGAAAAGCCAAAGCTAAAGCAACTGCTCCACGCAAAAAAGGTCCGACAACCCAGCAAACTTCGGTAACTGTCAGGAATGGCGACCGGTTGAATTTGTATGCTCTCAGGTTCTATGGAAATAAAGTATTCTGGGTATATATCTATCAGGCCAATCAATCGAAATTGAGCAACCCGGATATTATACCGGTAGGTGTTACTTTAACGATTCCTGCTTCAAGTACTTATCAGATTGACTCTTACAATCCTGCATCCGTTAAAAAAGCATTTGCCCTGCAGACACAGATATTAGCCCGCTTCAAAGGCAATAACGCCAATCCTTATGGTTTGAACAGCTATGGCGGTGGACAACAAGGTTACGATCAATACGGTGGTGGACAATATGGTAGCGGACAATATGGTAACAGTCAATCAGGACAATATGGAGGCGGTCAATACGGCGGAGCCTATGGTGGCAGCACAAGCGGTCAATATGGTGGTCAATATAGTGGCAGTACAGGCGGACAATACGGTGGTTCTTATGACCCATACGGAACCGGCGGCCAATATGGCAACTCTCTGAATGACCCAACAGCAGCCCCCTTTGACGACCCATTCGGCGATATCCCTGAGTATGATGATGACTACGGTAACGGTCTTTTCAACTCAAATCAAAGTTCTACCCCCGCAAAAAGCAGCGGTAGCGCGAAAAAACAATCCACTACGACGAGACGCAGCAATAGCAACGTAGATGACTACGGGAATAGCTATAACAGTGGAAGTCAACCTAAAAAGAAATCTTCGGGTGGTGGTTCCCTGGGTGGATATTTATAAAAATTAAAAACAATGTTGCAAGGTTAGTATTATTTAACTGCAAAAGTGAAGAATACGTATTTATCATTTATAATTTTGTGCTTCAAAACAAGGACAGAATTATAAATGATAAATTTTATTTAATGAATCTATGAGTCAGACAGTGGACATTCGTGAGTTGAACGAACGCATCGAACAGAAAAGTTCTTTTGTGAACATGATTACAATGGGGATGGACCAGGTAATCGTTGGTCAAAAACATTTAGTTGAATCTTTATTAATCGGTCTGCTATCAGATGGGCACATCCTTTTGGAAGGTGTTCCCGGTTTGGCAAAAACGTTAGCCATTAAAACCCTGGCTTCGTTGATAGATGCTAAATACAGCCGCATTCAGTTTACCCCGGACTTACTTCCGGCTGACGTCATCGGAACGATGATATACAGCCAGAAGAAAGAAGAGTTTCTGGTAAAGCACGGCCCGATTTTCGCAAACTTCGTATTGGCAGATGAAATCAACCGTGCCCCAGCTAAAGTACAGAGTGCCTTACTCGAAGCCATGCAAGAAAGACAAGTTACGATTAGTGAATCAACCTACAAACTACCCAAGCCGTTCTTGGTAATGGCTACACAGAACCCGATAGAGCAGGAAGGTACCTATCCGCTTCCCGAAGCGCAGGTAGACCGTTTCATGCTAAAGGTAGTAATCGGCTATCCCAAGAAAGAGGAAGAAAAGCTGATTATTCGTCAGAACATAAGTGGCGAAAAGCCTGTTATCAAGCCTGTTCTTGGCAAAGAAGAGATATTGGATGCCCGTAAAGTAGTACGAGATGTATATATAGATGAGAAGATAGAACGCTATATCGTGGATATAGTCTTCGCTACACGATACCCGCGCGAATATGGATTGGATAACCTGGCCAATATGATTTCGTTTGGAGCTTCGCCACGTGCTTCTATCAACCTGGCATTGGCCGCACGCTCCTACGCCTTCATCAAACGCAGAGGATACGTTATCCCGGAAGACATCCGCGCCGTATGCCACGACGTGATGCGCCATCGTATCGGTCTCAGCTACGAAGCCGAAGCCAATAATTTGACGTCGGAAGAGATAATCAGTGAAATATTGAACAAGGTAGAAGTACCTTAAAATATGGAAACGAGTGAACTCTTAAAAAAGGTTCGCCGGATTGAGATAAAAACGCGCGGCCTGTCTCGCAATATTTTTGCCGGACAGTACCACTCAGCCTTCAAAGGGCGAGGGATGGCTTTTAGCGAAGTGCGCGAATATCAGTACGGTGATGATATACGTGATATTGATTGGAATGTTACGGCACGCTATAATCGTCCTTACGTCAAAGTATTTGAGGAGGAACGCGAGCTGACTGTGATGCTGATGATTGATGTATCGGGTAGTCGCAATTTTGGTACCGTAAACGTAATGAAGCGGGATATTATTACCGAGATAGCGGCTACGCTGGCCTTCTCGGCTATCCAGAATAATGATAAGATCGGCGTTATTTTCTTTTCAGACCGGATAGAGAAGTTTATCCCACCTCAGAAAGGAAAAAAACATATTCTTTACATCATTCGTGAACTGATAGATTTTCAGCCCAAAGATACAAAAACCGATATCACCCAGGTGCTGAAATATATGACGAATGCCATAAAGAAACGTAGTACCGCCTTTATTATCTCCGATTTCATTGATAAAGGAAATTTCAAAGATGCGCTTACCATTGCCAACAAGAAGCACGATATAGTAGCGATTCAAGTGTACGACCGAATGGAGACAGAACTGCCCTCGGTAGGTCTGATGAAGATAAAGGACGCAGAGACAAAGGGAGAATGCTGGATAGACACTTCGTCTGCCAAAACGCGTGATACCTATAGTCAATGGTGGAACAAGCGACAACAGGAGATGAATGATTCATTTAAGAAATGCAGGGTAGATTCGGTTTCTATTCGCACGGAGGATGATTACGTGAAATCGTTATTAGCTCTTTTTCAAAAACGTAATTGAAACATGCACACGAAAGTAATAAAGAATTGGATTCTGGTTTTTATACTCATTCAGAGCTTATTTTTCGGAGGAAAAGTATCTGCTCAACGCACATTGATAGATGTAAAGATTGACTCGGCCGCCATTCTGATAGGCGAGCAGACCGTTCTGCATCTTACAATAACGACCGATAAGGACAGACCGGTGCAACTGGTAATCCCCGGCGATACGTTGATGCGTGGGGTAGAGGTACTGAGTTTTTCGAAGCCGGACTCAACAATCATTGAAAACAACCGGCTATTGATAAAGCAGGACTTGCTGATTACTTCGTTTGATTCGGCTCTATATTTGTTGCCTCCGGTGGCAGTGATAGATGGTGCAGACACGGTTTATTCCAATCAGGTGGCTTTAAAAGTATCTACGATCCCCGTAGATGCAGATAATCCAGACGAGTTTTATGATATAGCGAATATATGGGAACCGCCCTTTGTATTGGCTGATTACTATCCGATTATCTTCGGTATATTGCTGGCTTTGCTGCTGATAGGAGCCGCCTATTATATTACCAAACGCCTGAAGAATCAGAAGCCTATCTTGCCGTTTATAAAGTCAGCGCCTAAGCTTCCTCCACACGAGCAAGCCATTCAGGAATTAGATAAGATTAAACAGCAGAAGCTTTGGCAACAGGGTCGTAACAAAGAGTATTATACCGAAATAACGGATACGTTGCGTAAGTATATAATAGACCGTTTCGGCATCAATGCCATGGAGATGACTTCAGCAGAAATATTGAAGATTATTCGTCGTGAGAACGAAGCGGACTCGGTTTACGAGAACCTGAAGCAGATTCTTAATTTGGCCGACTACGTGAAGTTTGCCAAGCTCACTCCGCTGCCGGATGAAAACGACTTAAGTATGATGAATGCCTACTTATTTGTAAATCAAACCAAGCCGCTTGAGGTTATTACTTCCGAAGAGGCTCAATCAATAAAAACAAATGAATAATATGGTATTTGCAAATTCCACATATTTATATTTATTGCTATTGCTTATTCCGTTGATTGGGTGGTATATATGGAAGCTACGCAAAAGTCAGGCCAGCTTGCAGGTTTCTTCCTCCCAGGCATTTGATGCAGCAGGAACAACGTCTTACAAAGTATGGCTCCGCCACCTTCCCTTCGTGTTGCGAATGGCAGCCATTGCTCTGCTTATTATTGTTTTGGCACGTCCTCAATCGACAGACAACTGGCAAAACTCGTCGAAAGAAGGGATAGACATTATGATGACCGTAGACGTTTCAACGAGTATGCTTGCCGAAGATTTGAAGCCCAACCGCCTGGAAGCAGCCAAGGATGTGGCAGCCTCGTTTATCAATGGAAGGCCGAACGATAACATCGGCTTAGTTGTTTTCTCGGGCGAGAGCTTTACGCAATGCCCGCTAACAACAGACCATGCGGTACTGCTGAATCTGTTTAAAGATATCCGCTGCGGGATGATAGAAGATGGTACAGCTATTGGTCTTGGATTGGCTAATGCGGTAAGCCGTATAAAAGACAGCCAGTCCAAATCTAAGGTAATTATACTTTTGACGGATGGTTCCAACAATATGGGAGAAATAGCGCCTGTAACGGCTGCCGAGATAGCCCAGGCGTTTGGTATACGTGTTTATACCATAGGCGTAGGAACCAAAGGAATGGCTCCCTATCCTTTTCAAACTGCCTTTGGCATACAATACCAGAATATCCCGGTTGATATAGATGAAAATATCTTGAAGCAGATAGCTACAACTACAGGCGGTCAGTATTTCCGTGCCACGGATAATGCAAGCCTGAAGGATATCTATTCCGAGATAGACCAGTTGGAAAAAACAAAAATCAGCGTGCAGGAGTTTAGCAAGAAAGAGGAAGAGTATAAAAACTGGGCCTTGCTATTATTTGCATTGCTGCTGGTAGAGATAGTATTAAAGAATTCATTATTGAGAAATATACCATAAAATAGAAAGGCTTATGTTTCGTTTTGCAAACCCCGATTATTTGTACCTGCTTTTCGTACTTCCGGTATTGATAGGTTTTTATATCTATGAGAATATACGGAAAAAGAAAGCACTGAAGAAATTTGGGAACCCTGAATTACTGGCCGAACTGATGCCTGATGTATCTTATAAACGCCAGCATTGGAAGTTCTGGCTGTTGTTTGGGGCAATAGGAGTGGCTATTTTTGTGATAGCCGGCCCTCAGTTCGGTTCAAAGATAGAGACTGTTAAACGCCAGGGAGTGGAGATTATGGTTTGTCTGGATGTATCCAACTCTATGCTGGCTGAAGATATGACACCCAATCGCTTGGAAAAAGCTAAACAGATGTTGTCTCGCCTGACAGACGGTTTCGAGAATGACAAAGTAGGATTGATTGTATTTGCAGGGGACGCTTTTACCCAGTTACCAATCACTTCGGACTATATATCGGCGAAAATGTTTCTTTCGTCTATTAACCCCAGCATGGTGTCGACGCAAGGTACGGCGATTGGGGCGGCTATTAATCTGGCCATGCGCTCGTTTACCCCGGATGAAGCAGCAGATAAGACGATTATCCTTATTACAGACGGAGAAAACCATGAAGACGATGCGATAGGTGCAGCCAAGAATGCTGCCGAGAAAGAAATTCATGTGAATATTGTAGGAATGGGACAACCTAATGGCTCGCCGATTCCTATCGGAAATAATAATTTCATGAAAGATAGGGAGGGAAATGTAGTGATAACCAAACTAAACGAACAAATGTGCCAGGAAATAGCTGCTGCCGGTCAGGGTATATATGTACGCGCCGATAATACAAACTCTGCGCTTAGGACTTTACAAGGTGAGATTGACAAAATGACAAAATCAGAGGTTTCAACCAAAGTATACTCCGAGTACGACGAACAATTCCAGACGCTGGCTTGGATAGCCTTATTCCTCTTAGTAATAGAATTTTTAACCTTAGATAGGAAGAGCCGAATATTCCGGAAAGTGAAATTGTTCTCTTTCCTGCTTATCTTTTGTACAGGCGTGACTTTTGCTCAGAAAGCCGAACGTACGAATGTGCGTGAAGGAAATAAGCTGTATCAGCAAGAGAAGTTTACCGAGTCTGAAATAGCCTTCCGAAAAAGCTTGGAAGTAAATCCCCGCTCAATAGAAGGTACGTTCAACCTTGGTGATGCGCTTTATAAGCAGGAAAAGTTTCCCGAGGCTGCCGAACAATATCAACTGCTTGCCGGACAAACACAGAAGCTCATATCTGATAATCCGGCTAATGCAGACCGAATGGCTCAAGTATTTCATAATCTTGGTAATATAGGCATGAAGAACAAAGAATATGCAAAAAGTATTGAAGCTTATAAACAGTCGTTACGACTCAATCCAAGAAACGATGAAACGCGCTATAATTTAGCTTTGGCACAAAAGTTGTTGAGTGACCAGCAGCAAGATCAAGATCAGGATAATAAGGATGATAAGCAAGACCAACAAAATCAGGACCAGAATCAAGACGATCAGCAACAACAGCCGCCAAAACAGGATAATAACAAAGAAAATAAAACCCAAGAGCAGAAACAACCTGACGAACAAATGAGTCAGGATAATGCTCAACAGATATTGGATGCCTTCCTGCAAGACGAAAAAGACACGCAAGAGAAGGTAAAGAAGGCACAAGCCGAACAACGGCAACGTAAAAAAACAGAAAAAGAATGGTAATTAGTTATATTAAATAGTAAGAAATAATGAGGAAGTTGATTTTCTTATTCACCCTGGTACTAACGGTCGGATTGACGGGACATGCTGCAGATGTGGTCTTTAAAGCCTCGGCTCCCAATGCAGTTGCAGTGGGGCAGCAGTTTCAGCTATACTTTACAGTTAATGCTGAAGGTAAAGATTTGAGAGTGCAGGAAATGCCTGACTTCGATGTGCTGTTTGGCCCTGCAGTTTCTCAATCACACAGTATCACCTTTGTTAATGGACAAAACACCAGCGAAACAAACGTTACCTTTACCTATACATTAATGGCTAAAAAAGAAGGTACATTTACGATTTCTCCAGCCACTATCAAGGTCAATAATGCGAATTATGCATCGAATGCTTTATCCATAAATGTATTGCCTGCCGACAAAGCAGCTGATGCAGGACAGGAAAATGCAGGTGGTTCCGATGTCAGCTCAACAGATGTATTTGTTACCATGCAGGTATCAAAACGAAGCGTATATGAGCAGGAAGGCTTTCTGGTTACGTTTAAACTCTATTCAAAAGATGGACAAGTAAGCTTGAGTGATGTTAAATTCCCCGAGTTTGAAGGCTTCCTTGCACAAGAAATAGATCTTCCTGACAAGCAATGGGGTCTGGAAAACTATAATGGTTCGAATTATCGCTCCGTGGTATTGAAGCAGACAGTGCTATACCCTCAACGATCAGGCAAGCTTACCATCGAAGCCGGTAAAATCAATGCAGTGGTACGTATTCGCATTCAACAAAAGGCTCGTAGTATCTTCGACAACTTCTTTGATTCTTACCAAAATGTAAATAAGCAACTAACAACAACGCCCGTAACCATCGATGTAAAACCGCTTCCGTCAGGCAAACCAGCCACTTATTCCAATGCGGTGGGCGATTTTTCCATGACGGCGAGCATCAGCTCAAGCAACATTAAGGCTAACGAAGCTGTTACGGTAAAGGTAAACATATCAGGAAACGGAAACATTCGTGTGGCGAAGAACCCGGAAGTAACCTTCCCAAATGATTTCGATGTGTATGATCCGAAAGTCGATAATAATTTCCGAACAACAGCCTCCGGCGTTAGTGGATCAAAAACCATTGAATATATGGCTATCCCACGCTACGCAGGCGATTTTGAAATACCCGCCATACAATTCTCGTTCTTCGATATCAAGTCAGGCACCTATAAAACGCTTTCTGCAGGCCCATATACCCTTCATGTTGAGAAAGGAGAGGGGGGAAGCGACAGCAACATTCCTGTTGTTTCAAACTTCTCCAATCGGGAAAATGTGCAGTATTTGGGTCAGGATATTCGCTATCTGAAGGTAAAAGGAGTTGAGTTCATCACCAAAAGCGACATCTTCTTTGGTTCCTTCCTTTATTATCTCTGCTATCTGGTTCCGGCAGTACTCTTTATCATCTTCTTCATTATCTATCGCAAGAAGGTTAAAGAAAATGCCAATATAGCCCTGGTACGTACCAAGAAGGCAAATAAAATGGCTGTACGCCGCTTGAAGAATGCCGGCAAATTGATGCAAGAAAACAAAAGAGAGGCGTTTTACGATGAAGTTCTTCGTGCTCTGTGGGGGTATCTAAGCGATAAACTGAACATCCCTCAGTCGGAACTAACGAAAGATAATGTAGAGACTGAATTGGTACGATACGGAGTTGGCGAAACATTGATTCATAAATTTATGGATATTCTGAATACCTGTGAATTTGCCCGTTATGCCCCCTTGCAAGAATCCAATGCGATGGACAAGCTCTATGATTCAACAGTGAAAGCTATTGGTGATATGGAAAATACAATTAAAAAGTAAGGATATGAAGACAAATATGCTATATATAAAACGAATTTTTCTCCTCGTATGCTTGCAAGGGGTATGCAGCTTTGCTTTTGCACAGGATGAAGCGCTCAAAGAGGCAGAAGCAGCCTATACACAGAACGATTATGCGAAAGCTATCGAACTCTATCGAGGGATATTGACCACGTATGGTGAATCGGCCGAAGTATATTACAACCTGGGCAATGCCTATTATAAAGCCAACAAAACAGCTCCGGCCATTTTGTTTTACGAACGAGCTTTGCTGATTGATCCGGGAGATGCTGACATACGCTTCAACCTTGAGATGGCTAAGCAGAAGACGGTGGACAAGATAGAACCGATAGGCAGTTTCTTTTTAGTGAAATGGTTTGATGGAATCCAAAATATGGGATCAAGTAATTCTTGGACTAAAGTAGGCATCGTTTCCTTTCTTTTACTCATTGGTTGCCTGCTTCTGTTCTTCTTTTCTCGATGGATTCGTATAAAAAAAGTGGGTTTTTATCTGGGCATTCTACTTTTGGTGATTATTATCTTCTCCAATATATTTGCACGGAACCAGAAAAATGAATTGTTAAATCACTCATATGCTATTGTATTTTCACCGACCGTAACGGTGAAAAGTTCGCCTAACCAGAGTGGTACAGACCTGTTTATCCTTCATGAAGGCGCCAAGGTGGCAATCAAAAGCACCTTAGGCGAATGGAAAGAAATAGAATTGGAGGATGGAAATGTAGGATGGATGCCTGCTAAAGACATCGAAATCATTTAAACGGATGCTTGAAGATATACTTTTATATGAGCGCAATGCATTCTTCCTGATTAATGGCAGTGATTACCTTTTTCTTGACAACATTATGTGGATCGTTTCAGGGAAAACAGTTTGGCTACCGTTAGCAGCTTTGATACTGTTTATACTTGTCTGGAAGAAACCATGGCGTGAGTCTCTTCTCATCTTACTATCCATCGTTTTGTTGATAACCCTTTGCGATCAGTTTACCTCTCATTTGTGCAAACCTCTTTTTGCCCGTTTTCGTCCTACCCACCATCCTGATTTTATGAATCAAGTAAAGATAGTCTTCGAATATCGGGGAGGGCTTTACGGTTTTATGTCCAGCCATGCAGCAAATGCTTTTGGTTTTGCAGTGTTCATCTCACTTCTTTTCCGATATAGATGGTTTACAGTCACGATCCTTTTTTGGGCCGCACTCATGGCTTACACACGCATATATCTTGGCGTTCATTTTATCTCCGATGTTTTTTTTGGAGCTTTGTCCGGGATTATTTTTGGATATGGGGTGTATTGGCTCTACCAATGGACTCGGAAAAAGTTATTCAATGGGGTGGGGGATTCTCCCTCTGATTTGTATTCGCGAAAGCAAAAAAACATCATTATAGCAGGTATATTATTCACCATATCCACAATTGTAGTTCTTAACACTATCTTAATATCGTTCTTACACTGATAGATACCCATTTACATGTCGTAAAGCATGTTTATTTTAATTTATTTTATTTGGTTGTGTAACAGATAATAACTAAGTTAGTGGCATCAAATAAAATGTACCATTGAATAACTAAAAAATAAAATGGAACTATGACAAAGACAATCACATTTAATGAATTACGCAAGATCAAAGACAGCTTGCCTAATGGAACTTCCCACCGTATTGCCGACGAGTTGGGTGTATCAGTTGAAACTGTTCGCAATTATTTTGGCGGACAGAACTTCAGAGAAGGCAAGAGTTGTGGTATACACATTGAACCGGGACCCGGTGGTGGTCTTGTCGTTTTAGATGACACTTCAATACTTGAGCGCGCTTTGGAAATTCTTGAGGAAACTCGGATATCTGAAGTTGCTCATGCGTAACAACGGCAATTTTGCTTGAAAAATCCCATTGCTGATTAATAAAAGCATTGGGATTTTTTCTTTTATATAAACACAAACTTAATAAAGACAATACCATGGAAGAAAAATTAATAACTCTGGCAATTCACACCTTTGAGAAAGCTCAAATATTGAAAACAATTCTCGAAACAGAAGGTATAGAAGTATATATACACAATGTGAACCAAATTCAGCCGGTTATCTCGGCTGGTGTACGCGTTCGTATAAAAGAAAGCGACCTGCCTCATGCGCTCCGTATCATTGAAGATAGTAAGTGGCTGGTAGAGCCTAAAGAGGAAGTTACAGCCCACCAGAAAAAGCAAATCCTGATTCCGGTAGACTTCTCAGACTATTCGATGAAAGCCTGCGAAATAGGTTTCAATTTTGCTCACAGCGCCAGAGCAGAAATTCTTATCCTGCATGCCTACTATAGTCCATTTTTTCCTTCATCTATCCCCATTGGCGACACAATGGCTTATCAAATTGACGAAAGCGAAACAACCGAGAATCTGCTGAACCGTGTGGAAACAGATATGAATGCTCTTTGTACGCAGCTCAAACAGAAGATAGAAGCGGGCGAGCTTCCAAATGTGAAATATGATTATATACTACGCGAAGGATTACCCGAAGAGGAAATCATTTCATACTGCAAAACCAATCATCCCATGCTGGTTGTGATGGGTACAAGGGGCAAAGGACAGAAAGACTTGGATTTGATTGGTAGCGTAACGGGCGAAATTATTGAACTAAATCGTGTTCCTGTCCTTGCTATCCCGGAAAACGTGCCGTTTAATGACCTGAATAAAGCAAAGAGCATAGCTTTTGCCACCTCATTCAATCAGCGTGATTTGGTGGCCTTTGATACCTTTATGGAGCTTATAAAGGAGTATAACCCGGAGATACACCTGTTTAATGTCTCAACCAGCCGCGATGAATGGAACGAAATTCGTTTGTCCGGTATCAAAGAATACTTCCAAAAGCAATATCCTAACGCAAACATCAGCCACACGGTTTTAGATGATTGCGATTTGTTGCTGGCAATCGAGAAATTTGTGCGCGACAAGCAAATCGATTTGATCGCTCTTACTACACATCGCAGAAATATCATCGCAAGGATGTTTAATCCGGGTATAGCACGTAAGATGCTGTTCCACACGGATACACCATTATTAGTTCTGCATGCTTAAAGGTTTATAGTATAACTTTAACTTTTTTTGCGCTACCTGAAATGAACAATTTACCTCCTAAATTTGTTATATATATAGAAGGGTACATTTTTTGATGTACTTTATACTCTAAAAAAAGAACATTAAAGAGAACAGTAGTAGTATTTGTTTTTTCATATAAGTAGAGTTTGTTATTTGTTTGGTCCGTATGTAGCTGTGAAGCTCTATACGGACTTCTCTTTAGTTTATAATGATGATTATGTTTAATAGACTTGGTTCTTCTTACTCTGTCTTGCTTATGATCGTATCCAAAAGATCTTGCAGACGCTTCTGATCATTCGCGTCTTTTATATGTTCTAATCCTTCTTGAAGTACTTCAATTGCTTCTTCATGCTTACCTGCATCACTCAATGCTTCGGCTAATTTGGTATGGGTCCACCAGATTTCCGGATATAGATCGCAATTCACTTGAAGTACTTTGGCAATTGCTTCGGGACTTCCTTCGTTACGACGTGTCAGCAAAGTTGCAAAACCATTCAATTCATTTGCCGATTGTACATTACGCCGTATTTGATTGGCTATTCCTTGGTGAGATACATTCGGGTCTTCCAGAAAACCATGGTCGAGCCAATATGCCAGATAAATATACGACGGATAATTAGGCGTAAATGCATTATTAGTGATGATAGCTGATAAATCACGCTCTAACGACGTGGCGGGAAATTCCACGATGCGACCTACTTCATCGCCACTCTTGGATATAATAAAGGTAGGCACACGATATAAATGCTGCCCCTTTTCTTCATGGTTGGGTGATTGACGATATAACGGGTCGGCATCTCCAACGGCCACTATACGTATGTTCGCTGTCGGGAAATTAACTGCATCCAACACTTTCAAAAGCCTCGGAACTTCACGCTTACTATCATCGCACCAGGTACCAAAGAAGATTGTCACTGAATAAGATTGATTCACATCAGCGGCTATCAATTCCCTCACAACTTTAATATTCGGCTCATAATCTGTATAGTTTTGAATAAACCATTCAGAATATGGCGGGGTTTTCAAATCGTTAATTGAACAAGCACCCAATAAATTCTTGGAAGCAGGCGTTTGAGCTTGCGATACCATCGGCAATAAAACAGCTATAAACAAAAGCATTACATTTTTCATATCACACTATATATAAGTTTATTTGACTAAAAACGGGGAAAATCCGGAAATCCCCTACCCTACACTCTCTCATTCATCAACGCACAAAAATAAAAATACTATTCAAATAATGGATGCATCCACGAGTTAATAATTTATTTAAGTGGGAAATTTGATGCTGAAAAACAGGCTTCTGTATGGTTTTCTATAAGCATAGGGATTACTACGTAAGGCTATAAAAAAGAAAAGGTTGTCTCCCGACAACCAATCTTTATTGTTAACCTTAAATCTAATACCATGAAAAACACAGTGCAAATATACGCCTTTTATGTTATACAGCATACAAAATATTCAATAAAATTCATTTGTTTTACATCATTTAACTATTGACACTGCAATAACTATTTGAAAACTTCATATTCACGGGTGGTTTCTATCTTTATATATATTCTATGACCATAAATTCCGGTTTGTTAATTTCAATACCATTAAATAATCATGTTCGTTCTCTGAATAGATTTCAAAACCTAAGTTTTTATACATTTTCACGGCATAGTTTGCCTTGTCCACACTTAAAGATGCTTGATGATATCCTTTTTCCCTCAGGTATTCTATCATCTTTTTCATCATTAATGTCCCGATTCCCTGGTTTCTATATTCTTTAAACAGGGAAATGGCAAATTCAGGTGTCACTTCATCTAAATTGCCATAGCCTTTGATTGTACCGGCTAATATACGAACCCATACTGCTCCTATAATTATCTCACCCAAATCGGCTACCAGACAGTAATCATCCTTCTGTTTTCCAAAATCGCGAATATAGACATTAATTTCAGGTACTTTAATTATCTCACGTGGAAGAGTATCCGCTCCTTCCGGTTGAAAGATTGCTTCGTACACCATATCTTCCAATACAGGAAGTTCATGTATGAAAATTTCTCTTATAATAACTTTATCTGTGCTCATATTATATCTTATGCTATAACCTCTATTTCACATTTAATTTGACAAATGTAACATTTTCTGAATCTATGATTGATACTTTGTGATAATTAAAGTTTACCATGATGGTACTCCTGCATACAAAATTTTGTTTTTCAGCGGATTGAAAAATAAAAAATTGTATCTTTGCATACATATATTAAATAAAGATAGAACAGATTATGGCTGACGATAAGAAGATTATTTTCTCGATGGTGGGAGTGAATAAGGTATTTCCTCCTCAAAAACAAGTACTTAAAAATATTTATCTTTCGTTCTTTTATGGGGCGAAAATTGGGATTATAGGGTTGAATGGGTCGGGTAAATCTACCTTGCTCAAGATTATTGCCGGAATTGAGAAGGATTATCAAGGGGAAGTAGTTTTTTCTCCCGGCTACTCTGTAGGATATCTGGAGCAGGATCCGCAATTAGAGTCGGGTAAGACCGTCCGCGAAATCGTGCAGGAAGGCGTACAAGAAATTGTAGATACACTTAAAGAATATGAGGAGGTTAATGAAAAGTTTGGCGATCCTGATATACTGGACGATCCTGATAAGATGGATGCTCTGATAGCTCGTCAGGCAACCTTGCAGGATAAGATTGACGCCACGGACGCTTGGAACTTGGATAGCCGACTTGAATGCGCAATGGATGCCCTCCGATGTCCTCCTGAAGATCAAATTGTTGATACCTTGTCGGGAGGCGAACGTCGCCGTGTCGCACTCTGCCGCTTGCTGCTTAAGCAACCGGATGTACTACTACTGGACGAGCCTACCAACCACTTGGATGCCGAATCCATCGATTGGTTAGAGCAACATCTTCAGCAATATGCCGGTACGGTGATCTGCATTACGCACGATCGCTACTTCCTCGACCACGTTGCCGGTTGGATTCTGGAGTTAGACCGTGGCGAAGGTATTCCTTGGAAGGGAAACTATTCTTCCTGGCTGGATCAAAAGACCAAACGTATGGCGCAAGAGGAAAAGCTGGTGAGCAAGCGCCGCAAAACGCTGGAGCGAGAGTTGGAATGGATAAACATGGCTCCCAAAGCCCGCCAGGCCAAAGGCAAAGCCCGTCTGAATTCCTACGAAAAACTGCTGAACGAAGACCAGAAAGAGCGTGAATCGAAGTTGGAGTTATTTATCCCTAATGGCCCTCGATTGGGTAATAAGGTGATTGAAGCCCAGCACGTAGCCAAAACTTTTGGCGAGAAACTGCTGTTTGACGACTTGAACTTCATGCTCCCTCCCAACGGCATTGTGGGCGTTATCGGCCCCAACGGAGCTGGAAAAACTACTCTTTTCAAGATGATTATGGGCATGGAATCCATAGATAAAGGATCGTTTGAGGTAGGCGAGACGGTTGTACCCGGCTATGCAGACCAGACACATCACGATATTGACCCGGAAAAGACCGTCTACCAGGTAATTTCCGGCGGACAAGAGTTTATCCGTATAGGCGGAAAAGAAGTCAATGCTCGCGCTTACCTGTCGAAGTTCAACTTTGCCGGAGCCGACCAAGAGAAGCTCTGCAAGGTATTATCGGGCGGAGAGCGAAATCGCCTTCATCTGGCACTGACGCTCAAGGCAGACGCAAACGTTTTGCTGCTCGACGAGCCTACAAACGATATTGACGTGAATACCCTTCGTGCTTTGGAAGAAGGATTGGAGAACTTTGCAGGCTGTGCAGTGGTTGTATCACACGACCGCTGGTTTCTCGACCGCATCTGCACGCATATCCTTTCCTTTGAAGGAAACTCTGAAGTTGTCTTTTACGAAGGCTCTTACTCGGAATACGAGGAGTACAAGCGTAAGCAATCCGGCTACGAAGAGCCAAAGCGTGTACGTTACCGCAAACTTATTGTCGATTAATCATTTAATATTTTGAACCCATGAAAAAAAGAATGCTTTTACTCGCAGCCATTGCTGCCCTGTTCTGTTTGACCAATGTAACGAATGCGCAGAAAACAGAGAAGCTGTTCAACGGAAAAGACCTCAGTAACTGGAATTTCGTAGTGGCTGAAAATGCCGTTCCCGCCGATCAGGTGTTTTATATTAAAAACGGCTTGATTCATATCAAGGGAAATCCTTTTGGATATATGTACACCAAGGAGAAATATGATGATTGCCAACTGCATGTGGAATGGCGTTGGGCTATCCCTGAAGCCACCAATAGCGGAATTTTCCTTTTGATTGAAGACCCTACGAATCCCTTCCCCAATGGTATTGAATGCCAGCTGGCAGCAGGCAGAGCCGGTGAGTTTGTATGCCTGGGAGGTTCAGACCTACTCGAATATCAAGGAGACCCTACTCAGCCCCGCCCCAGATTTCCGGTAGTCCCGAAGGCTCATGAATCAAGTGAAAAACCCGTTGGCGAATGGAATACTGCCAACATCTTCGTTAAGAACGGCACCATCACCGTCTTCATCAACGGCGTTTATCAAAACATCGGTACCAACAAGATTAAATCCGGTCATATCGGCCTCCAAAGCGAAGGCAAAGACATAGAATTCAGGAATGTTTACCTCACGAAATAAACTATTTTTAGAGACGCGGCGCACCACGTCTCTAAAACCGTCATTATGAAATAAAACAAACAAAGGAGAGGGCTATCCATAGTGCCTTTAGAATGGCATTGCCTCTCCTTTGTTTGTTGGACGAAGGAAGTCTGCGCCTACCGGTGGTATCGGAGGCATGAAAGACGTTGTGTTTATCTTGGATGTGAAATCTGCGACAACCACGTCTTCGTCTATGTTCATAAACTTGGCGTACTCACTCTTAAATCTCAGGCGAACGTCGCCCGTTGCTCCGTTACGATGCTTAGCTATAATAATTTCGGCTATGCCCAGAAGTGAATTTCCATGTTCATCTTCAGTGATTTTGTAGTATTCGGGACGATGGATAAAGCATACCATGTCTGCGTCTTGCTCGATGGCTCCCGATTCACGAAGGTCGGCAAGCTGGGGACGCTTCCCTTCTACTCCCTGACGGTTTTCCACGCTTCGGTTTAACTGAGACAGCGCTATGATGGGAATATTCAACTCCTTTGCCAATCCTTTAAGCGAGCGCGAGATCATACTTACTTCCTGCTCACGACTTCCAAAGTTCATACCACTGGCATTCATCAACTGAAGGTAGTCTATAAAGATACATTTAATACCATGTTCGCGAACCAATCGACGAGCTTTGGTACGCAACTCGAAGACCGAAAGACTGGGCGTATCATCAATATAAATTGGCGCCTTATAGAGATCGCCAATCTTAAAGTTGAACTGCTCCCATTCGTAATCTTCCAAACGTCCGCTCTTAATCTTATCGGAGGGTATTCCCGTAACGTTTACAATCAGACGGTTTACCAACTGAATGTTACTCATTTCAAGCGAGAACATGGCTACAGGTGTATTATAGTTCACTGCCATATTTTTAGCCATAGAAAGTACAAATGCCGTTTTTCCCATGGCAGGACGGGCTGCAATGATGATAAGGTCTGAATTTTGCCATCCAAAAGTAATCTTGTCCAAACCATGGAAGCCTGTATGTATACCGCTAAGGCCTTCTTTCTGTTCTGCAGCCTTCTTCATCAGCTCCTTGGCCTGTATGATAATCGGTTCGATTTGCATAACGTCCTTCTTGACATTACGTTGAGAAATCTCAAACAACTTTCCTTCAGCTTCTTGCATCAAATCATCTACATCAATAGTCTCGTCAAAGGCCTTACCTTGAACCTGAGCGGTAAACGAAATCAACTCACGAGCCAGATATTTTTGAGCTATGATCCTCGCATGATACTCTATGTGCGCGCTACTGGCAATCTTGCTGGTAAGCTGTGAAATGTAGAATGGCCCTCCTACTATCTCCAGCTCACCCCGTTTACGTAGCTGTTCCGTTACCGTGAGCATGTCTACAGGTCGCTGACTGATAGTCAGGTCTACAATAGCAGAGTAAATCATCTCATGAGATTTCTCATAAAAACATTCCGGTTTTAAAATCTCACTAACGATCGAATAAGCGTCTTTTTCAAGCATTAAAGCACCCAAAACAGCCTCTTCCAGCTCGCGAGCCTGCGGTTGCAATCTTCCCATATCGGGAACAATCACTGTCTTCTGTTTGCTCCTTCCCCCACCTGTATTTCTTGTTCCTTCTGCCATAAATCTTTTTAATTACACAACAAAGCTAAAGCATTTCCACCGTATAATAATAGCGATTTCATCGAACTTATCACCCGCTATCGGTTAATAAATTGTTGAGAGAATGTTGAACTTACAAAGATTCAAAGTATTAGTAGTTTGAAAGACCTTCCACCCCCGTTAATAAGTTGATTATTCTACAAGGGCTCCTTCTAATTGTTTGAAGCCATTAAGGAAGTCGGTAGGCGTCATACGCTTCTTGCCGGCTAATTGAAGGGATAGGATGTGAAGGTAGCCATCAGGGGTGGCTATGTCTATATTCGTTTTATTATCAGTTACAACTGTACCGGAAGGGAGGTTATGCTCGGCCAAACGTTTTTCGGATTGAAAGATTTTTAGTTGTTGGCGGGAACCGTCAGATAAGACTAACTCTGCCCATGCGGCGGGGTATGGACTGAGGCCGCGGACGAAATCATAGATTTGCTTAACAGGGTGTTTCCAGTCGATGCGGGTGTTATCTTTGAAGAGCTTGGGAGCTGGGCGAAGGTCGGATATATTACTGTAAAACTGCTCCTGAGAGATGGCATTTACCTGACCGGTAGCGATTAAATCAACAGTTTGGAGTACCAGACCGGCACCCATCTGCATCAGGGCATCGTGAACTATGCCAGCATCATCCGTATCAGCTATTGGAAGGTGTTCTTGCAGAATAATCTTTCCTGTATCAATCTCACGAGTCAGGAAAAAAGTAGTAGCGCCCGTTTCTGTATCGCCATTGATAACTGCCCAGTTAATAGGTGCTGCGCCACGGTATTGTGGAAGCAAGGAGGCATGAAGATTGAAGGTTCCCAAACGAGGCATATCCCAAACCACTTCGGGCAGCATACGGAAGGCTACAACAATCTGAAGATCTGCCTCCAACGATTTGAGTTGTGCAAGAAAATACTCGTCTTTAAGCTTCTCAGGTTGCAGAACAGGCAAGCCTGCCGATTCAGCATATTGTTTTACCGGACTGGGCTGCAAAACACTCCCATGCCTACCCACCGGCTTATCGGGCATAGTAACTACGCCCACCACATTATACCCACCTTCCACCAAGGTCTTCAGACTCTCCACCGCAAATTCGGGAGTCCCCATATAAACAATTCGTATATCTTTATTCATATTCAAAATATGGTTTAATCGCCGGAGAAGTTATCGACTAATACTTCGCGATAGGAGTTGAAGATTTTGGACTTGGACATATAGCCGATGTAGCGCCCTTTTTCGTCTACTACGGGCAGGTTCCAGGCTTTGGTATCATCGAAAACTTGCATTACTTTGTCCATAGGGGTGTTCATTACAATTTTGTCGGCACACGAAACCATGAACTTGGATACTTTGAAGCGGTCATATAACTCGGGACGGAACATGATGTTGCGGATGTTATCCAACAGAACGACGCCTAATAATATCCCATCTTTATCAATCACCGGAAAAGCATTACGTTTGCTTTTGCCTATAGCCATTACCACATCGTTCAAAGTCATGTCGGGAGAGACGGTTATAAAGTCTTTCTCAATGATGCCGTTTACATCCAGCAAAGTAAGCACGGCTTTGTCTTTATGATGGGTGAGCAACTTGCCTTTCTCTGCCAGACGCATAGAGTAGATACTATGAGGCTCGAACATAAGAATGGTAAGATACGAGCTGATTGACACAATCATAAGCGGAAGGAAGAGGTCATAACCACCCGTTAGCTCGGCAATCAGGAATACACCTGTCAGTGGAGCGTGCATAATCCCCGCCATCACGCCAGCCATACCCAAAAGAGCAAAGTTCTTTTCAGACAGATAACGGGTGAAATCGAAGTAGTTAGAGGTATGAGCAAACATAAATCCGAGGATACAGCCCAAGAACAAGCTGGGTGCAAAGATACCACCACAACCACCGCCTCCGTTAGTGGCAGTGGATGCAAATACTTTGGTTATGAGGATAAACAGCATGAATACAAGGACATCAATATAGTTATTGTTGGTGCCGTAAAACAAACTCTTATCCATTATTTCAGAATATTGGCCACTGAGCAGGATGCCTATTGTATCATAGCCTTCGCCATAGAGCGGAGGAAACAGGAAGATCAATACACTCAAAACAAGCCCACAAAAGATAAACTTCTTCCAATAAGGAACATTCATTAAAGCGTTTTCCACCGTAATCATTATGCGTGTGACATAGAGCGAGAGCAACCCGCAAAATACACCCAGTAGCAGCACGTATGGGATACGCCCCATTTCAAAAACTTCTGTTTGCGAGAACTTAAACATGGCCTCCGTTCCCGTAAATATATAGGATACAGTAGCTGCCGTAACAGAGGAAATAAGCAAGGGCATCACAGAAGTCATTGTCAAATCGAGCATCAATACCTCGATAACAAATACCAGACCCGCAATGGGCGCTTTGAAAATACCGGCAATGGCTCCGGCGGCTCCACAGCCTACCAGCAACATCAGCATTTTTTGATCCATACGGAAGAGGCGACCCAAATTAGAACCGATAGCGGCTCCCGTCAGCACAATAGGCGCCTCTGCTCCTACCGAACCACCAAAGCCGATAGTAACAGAACTGGACACAAGTGAACTCCACATATTATGAGGCTTGATACGGCTTTTTCGCTGTGAGATAGCATAAAGTATCTTTGTAACCCCATGGCTGATGTCGTCGCGTACAATGTACTTCACAAACAGTCCGGAAAGCAGGATCCCTATTACCGGATAAATAAGGTAGAGGTAGTTTGCCCCGCTCACATCCATATTTTGGGTAAGCAAGGACTGGATAATGTGTATCAGTTGCTTCAGGAAAATGGCCGCTGCCGCTGCACATATACCAACAAGGAAACTGACAAAGAGCACAAAGTGTTTCTCCTTTATCTGTTTTTCCCGCCAGAGCAAAAATTTGTAAAACCAGTTTTCTTTCTCCATTCTTATATTCCCTTTCCCGTTATCACTGTCTTGACGGTATAAATTAATATTGTCATATCAAATGCCAGCGACATATTCTCGTAATAAAGCATATCATATTCCAATCGTTCAATCATCTCGTCTACATTAGAGGCATAGCCATATTTCACCATCCCCAGCGAAGTTACTCCCGGTCTCACATTGTGTAAAAGGTAGTAATAAGGCGTCTTTTTCACGATTTGATCGATAAAATACCTTCTTTCCGGGCGAGGACCCACCAGCGACATATCGCCTTTGAGCACGTTCCAGAACTGGGGTAGTTCGTCCAAACGGTATTTGCGCATCAAGTGGCCGAAGGGGGTAATCCTGCTATCGTTCTCAACGGCAAGTAGGGGGCCGTTGTCTTCCGAGCCTTCATACATGGTTCGGAACTTATACATCATAAAGGGCTTTCCCCTGTATCCAATCCTTTCTTGCCGGAAAATGATTGGACCGGGCGAATCTTTCTTCACCCTCCACACTATATATATAAAAGCCGGAGATAGCAGAATCATGGCAAGAGCAGCTATAAACCTGTCTAACCATAGCTTGATATTCTTTTCCAACTCCAAAAAATTATTGTCGGTAACATCTATCAAGGGAAGGCCACGAATGGTCTTTATCTTGACCTTTGCCAGCATATTAGATTTATCGGCCAATATCTTTATGGGGTAATTATAACGATAAAGGAGATAGAGGATACGCACTCTCTCATCACTGTCCTCCGATTCAACAGCTACTACTATCTCACCAATCTGATGTGCCGGAACAATATCAGGCAGATTGTCTAAAGTACCGAGCATTTGTTCCGGTGAAATCGCCAATTTCGCTTTATCGTCTTCTGCTACAAAGCCGGAAATGTTGTAACCGGTATCATACAGGTGATCTGCAATTTTCTTTGCCTTGGGGCCTACGCCGATAATCAGCGCATTCACTGCCCACTCCCTATTCTTAATTTTCTTCAGCCCGTTTTGGGTAATAAGCAGGCGAGGCAGATAGGTGAAAAAGAACTGCATACCCAATAAGGAGAAGAATAACTCGTAGTAAATATGGAAAGAACTGGGCAGGTCGTCCAAAATAACAATAAAAAACAGCAGCACAACTCCCAACAAAACACAAACTAAGGTAGAGAAAAACTCTCCCAGCCGCGATTTGCCGAAAGACTTGTTATAGTAGCCCGAGAAATAGTATAAAACGAGCCAATAAAACGGAACGAGTAACTGTACCTCCCATACCACCTTGTATGTAAGGTAAGAAGTAAGTGACCCATATCCGAGAAAATAAGCAATTAGATAGTATCGCAGGACATTGAACAGCGCCCAAACTAAAGAAGCCGAAAGGAAATCGGCAACAACATATTTAGCTATCTGAACCTTTTTATTCATTACCTGATAATCTGAAATTGGCCTCCGGAACCAAGTTTGATGATACTCGAAGGCATAGCTTTGTTCACCTCGTCACGGCGGTAATCTACAATATAATCTACTCCCTCCTTGATCACGTCGGCTATTTCGCTGAAGTTGGCAGGCGATGGTTGATCGCTAACATTGGCCGAAGTAGAGACCACAGGCTTACGGAAGCGTGCGCACAAGGCGTGAGAAAACGGTTCCTTCGTCACACGAATACCAATACTTCCATCTGCAGCCAACAGGTTTGCCGCCAGATTACGCCCCTTCTCATAGATGATGGTGAGCGGTTTGTCGGCCACTTCAATCAGCTCCCAAGCAATATCGGGTACCTCGTCTACGTACGTCTCCAATCTGCCGGGGTTATCAATCAGTGTCAGCATAGCCTTACTGTCAACCCTTTGCTTCAGCTCGTACACCTTTTGCACGGCTTTCTCGTTGGTAGCGTCACAACCAATTCCCCAAATCGTATCCGTAGGATAAAGAATTATCCCGCCCGCCTGCATTACTTCGCAAGCCCTTTTTATTTCTTCCGTCATTTTAGCCTTATAAATCAAGGCAAAGATACAAAAAAGTTCATAAAATGCTGTCCCCGCAGAACTTTTTCATATTAAGGCTATTATCAGGAGGAGGGTGAAGAGGAAGACGTTGCGGGCTGTGTGGGCAAGAGTTTGATTGAGGGCACGACCATCTTTTTGGCTTAATTCGCGCCATGTAAGGAGGAAAAGGAGGAAGAAGGCTACGTATAACAGTATAGTCCAACTGAGGGGGAGGAACAGAGGGAGAGCTAACCCCATGGCAATTATCCCGTTTGCCAGATAAAAGAATCTGCCGAAAGTGCGACCGAAAAGGACGATGGTAGTTCGCTTTCGGGATACCTTATCTTGTTCGTAATCGCGATAGTTGTTTACTACCAGTATATTAATAGACAGGAAGCCGAGGGCGGCAGACAGGGCTAAACATTCGGGACTGAGGAATTGGCCATTCATCTGTATATAATAGGTAAAGCATCCCGGGATGATTCCATAAAACAGGAGGACGCATACATCCCCCAGCCCGTTGTATGCCAAGGGAAAGGGGCCGGCTGAATAGGCCAACACACAGATGGCTATGGCTATGCCTACAGGTATCAACTCCCATCCTGCGAAGAAAATCAGGCATAAGCCGCAAACGCAAGCCAATCCCAAGGTGATGAACGTACCCCTAAGCATTGCCTTGGGAGCTATCCAACCGGAAGCTACCGCACGTTCAGGGCCTAATCGTTCTTCAGTGTCGGCTCCTTTTTTAAAGTCGAAATAATCGTTTGCAAAGTTACTGGCTATCTGTGCCAGCAAAGCTACCAACAGACAAAGTACAGCAGGTACAGGTTGGAATACTCCGTCGCGAAAAGCCAATGCACATCCAAGCAGCACGGGGCAAACAGAGGCCGGAAGCGTTTTCGGACGTGCCGCCTCCAGCCAGTATTGCATCTTTTGTTTATTCATTTTCAGCTAATTTATCACTTTTTTGGGTCTTACCATAAATACGGATGCTGCGGCAAAGAAAAGAAAGATACCTCCTGCCAGCAGGGCGAACATGGTGTGACCCTCGTATACATTTCGTACCACCCATCCATGGACGATACCGTTCACAATTTGCGGAAAGGTAATGAAAAAATTGAATAACCCCATATAAGTGCCCATTTTTTCGGGCGGAAGACATTCGGAAAGGATGGCGTAAGGCATAGCCAGTATGCTCGCCCAAGCGATACCTATCCCTATCATAGAGAATATCATAAGATTGGGATCGGAAAGCAGATAGAGTGACATCATGCCTATTCCGCCGATGGAAAGGCAAACGGCATGCGTCAATTTCTTCCCTATCTTGCCGGCTATCGGGATGAGCAATAAGGCAAACAGCATGGCTACAAAGTTATAAATGCTAAAGAGTTCGCCCACCTTGTCACCTGCCGTAGCATAACCTACGGAGGTAGGGTCGGGCGAATGATAAACATGCTCGGCAAGGGCCGGGGTTGAATAGACCCACATGGAAAACAAGGCAAACCAGGCAAAGAACTGGCAAAGCCCCAACTGCCACATCGTGCGCGGCATGTGTGCTATATCGTGCATAATCTCCATAAAGCCGGAACGCTTGACTTTTTCTACCGGCTCCTTATGCTTGCTGAACTCAGTCATCTGCTTAGGTGTATATTCCGTGGTTTTGAATATTGTCCACATTACGCTCACAAACAGAATGGCAGCTCCTGCGTAGAAGGCATATTTCACGTTATTGGCCACCTCGCCCACCCCGGCAACATTTTCAAAGCCAAAGCCACGATGCATAATGGTGGGAAGAAGCGAACCTACAACAGCTCCTACACCAATCAGGAAGGTTTGAAGCGAGAAACCGATGGTATGTTGCTCGGAGGGTAGCTTATCTGCCACCAAAGCGCGGAAGGGTTCCATCGTTATGTTAATAGATGCATCCATCAACATCAGCATACCGGCGCCAATCAGCACCGGAGAGAGGATGGCATGAGTTGTTTCAGGCGAGAGAAAGATTCCTGCATTAGGCATCAGCGCCAAGGCGATCGTAGTAAGTATGGCGCCTACCAGAAAGAAAGGACGTCGTCGTCCGAGGGGGCACCACGTACGGTCTGAGTAGTGCCCGACGATGGGTTGGATTATCATGCCCGTAAGCGGGGCAGCCAACCAGAAAAGAGATAGATGCTCAACGTCTGCCCCGTACGTTTGAAGTATACGACTCGAATTGGCGTTCTGAAGAGCAAAGCCAAACTGGATACCCATAAATCCGAAAGTAAGGTTCCAAATCTGCCAAAAGCTCAATAAAGGTTTCTTTTTCATAAATAAAGAATTATTAAGATTAATGTAAATATGTATCAATCATAAATTTCCATACAAATTGCTTCAAATATAATTCTTTTCTTGAATATAGATTCATTTTTTCATTACTTTTATGCCGTAAAATTCTAATATCATATATCATTAAACCCATAAAAGAATGAAGAAAAACATTTTTGAACTCAGCCTTGAAGAATTAAAAGAGATTGCCGAATCTCTTCAAAGGAAAGTGGAAGACGGACTTAGTAAAGACAATCAGGAAGTCCAATGCATCCCCACCTTCATTAATCCTAAGACAACCAATGTAGAGGGACAAGCAATTGTATTGGATTTGGGAGGCACTAATTACCGCGTGGCTTCTGTAGATTTTACCGATGGCAAAGCAAACATCCGTCCTGATAACGGATTCAAGAAGGACTTGTCTGTAATGAAAACTCCCGGCTTTACCGAAGAGCAGTTGTTTAACGAACAAGCTGACTTGATCAAGGAAATCAAGCGCGACAAGGGAATGCCCATCGGATACTGCTTCTCCTATCCCGCTCAATCTCTCGAAAACGGCGACGCCTTATTGCTGCGCTGGACCAAGGGAGTTGATATCCCGAGTATGGTAGGGAAACCTGTCGGCCAGCCTCTGGTAGACTATCTGAAGAAGACTGACGATAGCTCTCCGGCATTTACGGGTGTAAAAGTAATCAACGACACTGTAGCCAGTCTGTTTGCCGGTCTGACCCGTAGCGACTACGACGGTTACATCGGCCTCATTGTAGGTACCGGAACCAATATGGCTACCTTTATTAAGGCTGAAAATGTTACAAAAATCAACAAGACAGAAGGCTTGTTGCCTATCAACCTTGAGTCAGGCAATTTCAAACCACCTCACTTGACGAATATAGACAATATTGTTGACGCCCTTTCCGATAACAAAGGGGCGCAACGTTTTGAAAAGGCTGTTTCGGGCATGTATCTTGGCGAGATTCTCAAAGCTGCCTTCCCGTTCGACGAATTTGAAAAGAAGTTCGACGCTCAAAGACTTACAACGATCATGGGTTACCCCGACATCCACAAAGAGGAACACGTACAAGTAGCCCGTTGGATTTATGAACGTTCGGCCAAGCTGGTTGCTGCTTCACTTGCAGGCCTCACATTGGTGCTGGTTCGTCACGATGAGTCAATTAAACGCATCCGTCTCGTTGCCGAAGGAAGTCTTTTCTGGAGCGAAGACCGCAAGGGCGTAGACTATAAAACTATCGTTTCCATCGAGCTACGCGCCCTTTTAGACAGCTTCGGCTACAAAAACGTAACCGTAGACATAGACAAAATGGATAATGCCAACCTGATAGGCTCAGCAATAGCAGCCCTGTCATAACAACATTATTTTCTTTTTCATGTGCCCCCGCCCATTTGGTATGGCCGGGGGCTTTTTTATACTCTTCATTTGGATATACTGCTGTTGCGTTAACTTTAGAAAGATGGGGAATGGCATATAAAAGTACCGGAAGGGTGCAGTCTCACGACTTTGCCTTCCGGATTTTATACATACAACATTATTGATTTGTCTAAAATCAATATTCTTTACTAACGCACTACCGCTTTTTCGGTATAATATGTTGCTCCTATCAGACCTTTTACAATATAGACTCCGCCTGGGAGAGGAATATTGAAACGGTCGGAGGACGAATTACTGCTATATATCAATGAACCCGTTAAGCTATATACCTGGAGTTGGTCTATTTTCCCGCCTTGCGATTGTACATTCAGATATCCGTCTTTTGAGGATACCTGCAAAGCGGCAGGAGCCGGTGCGGATTCGCTGCCTGTGACAATTCCCTTGCCTGTATAGGTCATCTCCAGCGAGAAGCGGTCGTTCAGCTCTATGGCATCAGCGCCCGGTTTGGCTACGGTGAAGGTATATACCGGATTGTTTTGCAAGTTAACAGTCTTTCCCAACTGCTTGTCCTGCAGATATACATCGTGACCGAACGTGGACAGGCCGCTAAACTCCAGCTTCATTTCCCCGGCATTCATCACGCGCAGACCCAAGTCGGTAGCCCGCGACTGGAAGTCATTGGAGGTACGGATTGAGAGCGCCTCGCGCCCCGGAGAAAAGGCATAGAGCGTGAGCGGAATTTCATTGTATACAAGTACCGGCAAATCTGCCTTCGACGTAGCTTCAGGGTCATAAACCAAGGCGGCCGAGCTTGTCCTGCTGCCCTGTATGGCTCGTATATACAATATGCCGCCACTTGTCACCTGCGTGGAGCGAAGCGTATACGAAGCCGGAGGCGAGGCAGTCGTCCACCGGGGAGACATGACAACCGCCGACACCTGAGAGTTTGGATCTTCCTTTGCCACAAAGAAGGATTGAAGAGGAGCTATAAGGTTGGGCAGGCCAACCGTAGACTGCTCTTCATAAACAAATCTATTGCCTGTTCCGGCAACACCTACTGTGATGAAGCTGCCGTCCAGCTCCCCGTTCCAGTAGTAATAACCATTTTTCAAAGCGGGGTTGTATAGCAGGAAGGAATCGGCACGCAGGTAAGCCATATAGGGGTTCACTACCTGTACCAGCTTCCATCCGTTGTTGTCATAAGTCGGACCCAGGCCGCTGTAAACAGGGAGGTTGAAACGTCCAAGGGCATTTTGAGCGACGCCCTGGGTGACAAACTTATACTTGTTGGGACGTGAACCGAGCTGGATGCCGTTATAGGTATCCGTCTCTCCGGGAAACCGCAGGATACTGTCACGGGACAGGGAGGTGGTGACAACCCTCAGGTTGAAGGCTTTTCCCAGTTGTAGGGGTTGATTAACGCTTCCAAAGGTGGTTGTGAAGTTGCTTTGAGCTGCCACACCGCTATTGTCCGGGTTGGATTGCTGGAAGAAGTTCATGAAGAAGTCTCCAAGCTGAGGTTCGCCGGCTTTGCCTTTGTAGTGGTAATCACCTGTGAACATCTCGCTGAGCGGAGCCGACCACATGACAAAGCGGTCTCTCTCCGAAGGCTTGAGCTTGATTTCCACCTTGGCGTTATGATAAGTCAGCACATGCGGGTTCTTCAGCATGGCACGGTCTTCCATCAGGATGTCATTGCACCAGGCGGAGTCAACCAGTTCGGGGAAGTTGCCCACGATCGAGGGAATAATCACATTCACACACTTGGTGGGGGCATAGCTGACAGGAGTTTCATACATGCTTCCGTTTGCCATGCTTCTTACGGCTACCCAGTTGGCGGGGTTGTGCCATAGGCTGTCGGCCAGGCCTGTCCAGCGCATCGTGGCAACCGTGCCGCTTGTGTTAGCCGGCTTGATGGTGAAATATCCCCTGGGGAACTCTCCCCACCGGCTGTATTGCGCAAGGAGAACGTTCGGCCGGATTTGGAAGGTGGTGTCGGCTGTGATGCCCGTTATCGTGCGGGGATTTTCCCGGGAAGGTGAAAGTTGTGTACCGCCTGTATTATACCACCAGTCGAAAGTAGTGTCCGTCGGCTTGATTGAGAGGTTCACCGTATGGGGTTGGCCGTAGCAGCCTGCCGCGCCGTTCAAATCGTCCAACACATATATGTATACCCACGCAGTGAGGGTACGGTATGCGGAGGTTACAGGATGCAGGAAAGTGATCTTGTAT
>BNTS01000031.1 GCA_025996775.1 Bacteroidia bacterium
GGCCAAAGTTAATGGATATGTAAAGCTTTTGTCAATATTTGGGAAAAATATTTTGAAAAGACGGCTTCTTTTGGGGAAATCATTTAGATGATTGTCGGACGTCATCAGCATAATTTGGAAATTTCATGCAGATCATTTTTAAAATCATCTAAATGATTTTCCAAAGAGATGAGGATGAATTGTGAATAGCATTTAATATTAGTTATTATTTGGTTAATATTAAGATCTGTTAAGATCTATAATGCCCTTAAATCCCTTGAGTGCCTCAATGACGTTATGGCAGCCATTGAGAGGAAAATATAAATAGTAGAGCATTATTCCCGCTTTCAACTCTCAATTTTCAACTTTCAACTCGCATTTTCTATCTTTTTGTATTTGCCAAACCTGCAAATCCTTGCGTTTTTCGTGTTAAAAGCCCAAAATCGCCTCAAATATCGAAGAAAAAAAAGACCATTTTTTGACATTCTGCTATTTTTGACATTCTGTATAAAAGATACGAATCAATGACGAATGACGAAATAAAAACATTATCGTGTAGAGACGCGATTAATCGCGTCTCTACACGATAATGTTTTTTAATTCAAAAAGGATATCAATTGTTAGGATGTTGCGATAATTTCAGTTGCATCACATTGGCAGGGGAGCGTTGAGCCATTAGTTCTGTTTTCATAAAGTCCATGTAGGGGGCTACATAACTGAAGAATTTGTGATAGCCTCGGCATAGATAGTTGAGGTTGGGTTCTCCTGTTGGCGTTGAGGCAATTCTGTTTTTGGGGCATTCTCCATTGCAGGCGAAGAAGTATTCGCATTGCAGGCATTGGGTAGGGAGTGTTTCGTGCTTATCGGCGCCAAATTTCAATTGCTTTTCCGAATACATCATTTCTACAAGTGTATTCGAATAGATATTACCTAATTTATAATTGGGGAACACATAGTGGTCGCAGGAATAGACATCTCCATTAAATTCCATCACACCGGCATGTCCACAGGTCTTTGCCAAAGAGCAGACTCCCGGCTGGGCACCCACCCAATTGGCTAAGGTGGCATCAAAATATTGAATGAAATAGCGTCCCACATCCTGCTTAACCCATTCTTTGAAGATGGTAATCAGGAAGTTTCCCCATTTTTCGGCAGGTATACTCCAGGGAGTCAAGGCACCATCGATTGTTTCCACAATAGGGGTAAATTGAATATAATGAGCTTCAATTTGTTTGAAGAAATGATAGAACTCTAATGGATAATCCACGTTCTTATTATTGACTACTCCCATAACATTAAACTCTACTTTGTGCTTTTTTAGTAGCGAAATACCATTCATTACCTGATTAAAGGATGGTTTTCCGTCACGTGTTTTACGGTAGGTATCATGCAATGACTGAGAACCATCGATTGAGATACCTACCAAGAAATTGTTATCCTTGAAGAAGCTGCACCATTCATCATTCAGAAGTGTTCCATTGGTTTGAATCGTATTCTCTATTCTCCTGCCTTGTCCGTATTTCTTTTGCAAGTGCAATGCTTTCCTGAAAAAAGCGATATCCTTTATCAGGGGTTCCCCTCCATGCCAGGTAAATAAGACTTCGGGCATGGTTTGTGAGTTCAGGTATTGCTCAATAAATCGCTCCAATAACTCATCACTCATGGCGAACTCTTTATCGTGGGGATAGAGATCCCGCTTTTCAAGATAATAACAATAGTTGCACCTGAGGTTGCAAGTGGAACCTACAGGCTTGAGCATCACATATAGAGGCCTGGCAAATGGGGAAAACGTTTTCTCAGTCATAAAACTTCTTCATTATTTCCTGCATCTTGGGTGTTGAAGAATCCGTGTCTTCAACCTTTTCACGGAGGTTGAGGAGAGATTGCTTCATTTGGAGGATGAGGCTCGCATACTGAGGATCATTGTACAAATTCTTATTTTCCTGAGGGTCGGTTTCCAAATCGTAAAACTCCCAGGCAGGCGTAGTGGATATATCCTCCGAGCCTGTCGTGTTGAGCCTATCGCCATACAAGAAGATGAGTTTATATCGATGATTCCGGATGCCAAAGTGTGCCGGACGAATTTGGTGCTGTGTCCAATAACGATAATACATCTCCTGCCTCCAATCTCCGGGGGTATCGCCCTTCAGGTTTTGGCGGAAACTGCGGCCTTGTGATTGTTCAGGGACATCCACTCCTGCATAATCAGCCAGCAAGGCGGCAAAATCTATGTTCAGGGTAATATCCTGATTGCGCGTTCCAGCAGGAATCTCTTTGGGATACCGTATTACAAACGGCATGCGCAAAGATTCTTCATACATCATGCGTTTATCGAAAAACCCGTGTTCGCCAAGAAAGTATCCTTGGTCTGAGACATAGACTACGATTGTATTCTCTCTAAGACCCTCTTCGTCCAGAACTTGTAAGAGTCGCCCTATATTATCGTCGATGGTGGCTCCACAGCGTAAATAATCTTTTATAAGTTTCTGATAGATTTTTTTTCGTGCAGAGATACTGTCTGAACCCTGAACCGTAAAAGGTAATTCAGGATATATGCACCACCACTTCGAAGGATCCTTAGATGCTATTTCCCAGCGCGAAGCCAGATTCTCCAGCAATTGGCCTTCAAAGGTACGTCCTGATGCCTCCCTTCCGAATTCCATCAGGTTAGACGGTTCGGGGAATACCGTATCGTCGTATATATGCTTCATCCGCTCAGGAAAATCCCAAGGTTCGTGAGTAGCCTTAAATTGGCAGCAAATCAGGAAAGGTTTATCTTTAGAACGATTGCGTATCCGATTAATCGTTAGATCGGTGACTATGTCTGTAGAAAAACCTTTTACTACGTCACCCTGCTTTCCCATATCATCATCTACCCAGTTTTCAGCCGTTTTCATAATCGGGTCATTATATTCCCCCTGGTCATGAAAGACCCTGAAGACATCAAATCCGGCAGGTTGCTTCTTTAGATGCCATTTGCCGAACAAGGCCGTCTGATACCCCTCGGCTTGCAAGCGCTTAGCTATATTGTCCGCTTCATGTGTCAATGCGTCGCTTAAAGAATAGACTCCGTTCTTGTGACTGTAAGCCCCAGTCAGGATAGAAGCCCGGCTGGGAACAGAGATAGAGTTGGTACAGAAACAATTATCAAGTACACATCCCTCAGCAGCCAGACGCTGTATGTTGGCATTACGGACATACGGATTTAGTACGCCTCCATAGATACCCCATGATTGCGAGGTATGATCGTCCGAAAGGATAAAGAGAATGTTGGGACGTTTGTCAGCCGGGACTTTATCAGGCGACAGGCAAGACAGAGGTAAGCAGCCTATCAATCCCACCGGTATAATGACTTGTACTTTCATCAATTATAATCTTTCGTTAATCCCGGTTCACGCCGTTCTTTACCTTTTGCACGCGTTAAGTCGTCACCTAATTCTTCCCGCATACGGTTGGCTATCTTCATTAATTCAGAGGCTACTTCAGGATATTGTGATATCACATCATAGCGCTCTCCCGGGTCGCGACGAAGGTCATACAATTCAGCTTTTCGTAAGTCAATATTGTCCAACTTACCTGGTTGGCCGTCGTTACCAGGGACATAAGCTCCATACGTGGTATAGCGGTGAGGAAACACTAATTTGAACATCCCGTCGGTTACGGCTTCCAGGTCATTTTTATTATAGTAGTATACGAATGATTCTCTTGGATTCGCATCTTTCACACCCTTGATAAGAGGAACAATGCTCACTCCGTCTATTTTACGTTGCGGAAGTGGTGCGCTGCTTAGTTCAGCAAATGTTGGAAATATGTCGATATTGGAAGCCAACTTGTTGCAGGTTGATCCCGGTACAATTTGCCCTTTCCAGTACATGAGGCAGGGGATGCGATTACCCCCATCGAAAGTCGTGGCTTTAGCTTCGCGCAATCCACCTGTCGAACCGGCGTGATTTCCGTAGTTAGCCCACGGCCCATTGTCAGAAGTTAGAATGACTAAGGTATTCTCCTCCAATCCCAATTCGTGTAATGTCTTCAAAACTTCACCTACGCTCCAGTCTATTTCCATCATCACATCACCAAATAAGCCTTGTTGACTTTTGCCTTTGAACTTATCCGATACAGCTAAAGGAACATGCGCCATGGAATGGGCAAGATAGATAAAGAAAGGTTTTTTTTGATTTGCTTTAATGAAGTTAAGTGCACGTGTTGTATAATCTGTCGTAAACTGTGACTGGTCCGTGTTATACCCTACTACATCATTGCCATCGATAGTCGGTAGGTCAGGGAAAGAAATTTGTGGATGAAAAGGCCACATATCGTTGGAGTAAGGCAGACCATAGTATTCGTCAAAACCGTTCTGTAAGGGAAGGAAAGACTTAGCATCACCCAAATGCCATTTCCCGTATGCGGCTGTATTATATCCTTTTTGTTTCAACAGTTCGCCAAGAGTCATTTCTTCTGGATGGATTCCATAAGGAGAATTTGGGCCGGGAGCACCGGAAAATCCGATGCGATTCGGGTAACAGCCGGTCAACAGTCCGGCGCGAGACGCTCCGCTAATTGGTTGTCCGGCCAGAAAGTGAGTAAATCGCATACCTTCGGATGCCATCTGATCTATATTCGGAGTGGAGTATCCATACGCACCATTATATGAAAAATCGCCATACCCTACATCATCAAGGTTGATGACTATGAAATTCGTATGACCGGCAGCAGATACCACAGGAATAGAGATACTTCCAATTGCGGTAAGTAAAAAAGTTTTCTGATTCATTGCTTTTTTGTTTAAATATCTTTGAGATGCGCTGGAGCACCTCAAAGATACTATTTATACTAAATGATTGTTTAATCCCAATTCGGGTTCTGCTGCAGATTTGAGTTCAATACCGTTTGATTATGGGGAACAGGCCATAGATAATCCCTGTCAGAACGGAATTTACGTACAACAATATCCACATTGTCAGCATCGTGCATTGTGGCATTGTTTTCAATTTCGGCAGTTTTCCATCTCAGGATATCAGAGTAGTATATCCCTTCTAAAGCGAGTTCAATCCTTCGTTCCAGGCGTATCACTTCCCTTAGTTGCTCCTTACTCAGTCCTTGCTGTATTTCCGGCATATTTACACCCTCGCGTTTGCGAATCTGATTAAGTGCATCGTAGACAGAAGCATCAGGACCACTTGCTTCATTGCGTGCTTCCGCATAAGTCAGCAAGACTTCCGCATAACGAATCAGTATGGTGTTGAAGGCAGAACGTTCTACTAAGGGGATTGTTTCGTTGTCTTTGTAGGAGGTGTATTTCTTCATTCCAAAACCGGTAGTCATAACGTCTTGTTTGGTAATCAATTTTCCATTATAAGGATAACCAATGACCGTTATTGTATAGTGGAGGCGCGGATCTCTATTTTCGTAGGGCTGGGTGGGATCGAATAATGACGATTCATTAATCGACTTGCCGTCGATCATCAGATATTTATCTACTAACTCTTTTAATGGTGCAGGACGATTCAGACGGAAAATATCCTGGTCGTTCGTAGTCTGGAAGTCAGGTAAGGATGATTCAACATTGAAAATCACTTCCGAATTATGCTTATTGGCTTCACTGAAAAAATACCTGTAATCATTAAACAAGGAATAAACACCGGAATCCATCACGGTTTTAGCCATTTCGGCAGCTTCGCTCCATCTTTCGTTATACAAAAGCACCCTGGCTTTTAAAGCTAAAGCGGCTCCCTTAGTTACCCGACCTAAATCACTACCAGAATAATTAGTTGGCAATGAGGGCGCTGCTTCCGTCAGGTCTTTCAGTATTTGTTCTACAACAGCTTCTTTCGAATCACGTGGTTGAGTTGCATGTTTCTCAGCATTTGGAGTTTCAATAATCAAGGGAACGCCTCCAAACTTATCAACCAGATTGAAATAGTAGAATGCACGCAGAAATTTGGCTTCTCCGATCATTCTGTTTCGCAACTCATCTCCCATAGTAACACCTTGTATTTTATCCAAAAAGGTATTGCTTCTACCGATTCCTGTATAACAGTTTTTCCAGAGTGTAGCGATTAACGGCGTAATCGAGAGGTGCTCTCCCTTACCGATCGCTTGTGTTCCGTTAGCTTCATTATAGGGCATCGCGTTCGATGTAATCAGATCAAACTCAAAGAAATGTACCGACCGCCAAGGCCGTAAAGCATTATAACAACCGGAAAGCCCGGCCTTTGCATGTTCTTCCGTTTTCCAAAAAGTGTCTGCTGAGTATTTATCCGAAGGATCTACATCTAACAAACTATCACAAGCTGTGAATAGTAAAACCGGAATAACTACCAGGTATAATATATAATTTGTAATTCGCTTCATAACTTTTATTATTTAGAATGTGATATTTAAACCTGCAGTAAACGTCTTTACGGACGGATAAGCGTACCAGTTGCTGCCTTTGAGATTTTTTTCAGGGTCAAAATCTTTCATTTTCGACAAGGTAAAAAGATTTTGTGCATTCACGAAAACACGTAGATTCTTTATCGCCTCAGTCTTTCGCATCAACTGTTGTGGAAAGGTATAAGTCAACTGTACATTTTTCAAACGTAGATAAGAGGCATCTCGTAACCAGAAGTCATTGGTTCTGAAATTTTCATTCAGCGAACCTTCATAGGTGGTTAATATCGGCAATTTAGCTGATGTTCCCCGTTCAGGTGTCCAGGCATCGGTAACCCATGCTTCCGGCAATCCGCAGCCGAACCACAAGGGGGTAGCCCCGATTTGATCACCATACGTATATACATCCGATACACCTTGGAAAAGGGCATTCAAATCAAACTGTTGATAAGTAAGATTCAAGCCAAAGGTATAGGTAAACTTCGGGATTACACTACCCCGGATTTGACGATCCTCTTCGGTCACTTTTCCATCCTTATTTGTATCGGCGAACTTCAAGTATCCCGGTTTCGTGGCTGCTGTTTGCGTCGGGCTGTTGTTTATCTCATCCTGCGATTGGAAAATGCCATCAGCATGGAGCATATAATAGGAGTCAATGGGATAGCCTTCTTTTAGGATAAACATACCATTTATGATTGTTTGCCCTTTCAGATCCACAATTTCATTTTTCAGATATGTGAGGTTACCGAAAACTTCGTATCCCAGCCCGCTAAGTTTGTTCTTGAATCTTAATCCCAATTCAAAGCCCTTATTATCTACCGTTCCTATATTCTGTATGGGGCCTGCCAGACCGCCTACTTGGTCGGGGAGGAGAACTTCGCGTAAAATATTCGTCGTACGCTTGTTGAAAAGTTCAAATGAGAAGTCTATTTTTCCCGAGAAAAGCAGCGCATCTATACCAACATTGCTCATCGTTGTTGTTTCCCAGGTTATATTCGGGTCATTATAAGCAGTTACCGCTGTACCTGAGCTTACTGTACCATTAAATGGATAGTTAAGCCCCAGAGCCATTAAATCTACATACCGGAAGAGGTCGATACGCTCATTACCTAATTGGCCCCATGAGACTCTCAGTTTCAGATTGTCTAACCAGGTAAGATTCTTCATGAAAGATTCTTCACTTAACCGCCATCCGGCTGAGAAGGAAGGGAATATCCCCCATCGGTGATCTTTGGCAAAACGGGATGAACCGTCATAGCGGAAATTCGCCTCCAGAAGATAGCGGTCTTTGTATCCATAGTTGGCTCTGCCGAAATAAGACATTAAGACGGATTTGCTTGAGGTTCCGCCTACTGTCGGATTGTTTGAGCCTGCATTTAATTCGTGTAGTTCATTGCCGAGATATCCTTCCCTCTGACCATAAAAGTTGGAAACGAAGAAGTCCTCGTAACTGTATCCCAATAATAGTTTGACCTTGTGAGCTTCCGTAAAGGATTGCTCCCAATCCAAGGTGTTGAAAAGTGTTTTATCCAAGTTATTATTGTCGTCTTTACGCACATGCCGTGTGTTTACACCATCATACACAACGCGTACAGGTACTTCCGTTTTTACTTGATATTCATAGATATCAGGAGCAAAGCGGGTGCGCAGGTAATCGTATTTCGACAGCCCTGCGTGGAGGTTATACACAATGTTGAATGGCAATTTATATTCGGCAGAAAGGTTAGCCAATAGCCGTTGTCCCTTATGATTGTTTTCGCCTTCGTCAGCTAAAGCCAGTGGATGGCGATAAATATTATGTCCCGGTGTACGGATAAAGGTATCGGCATAACGGCCATCTTTGAGGTAGGTGGGATAGAACGCTTGTGCCTTATAACTCATTTCTACTAAGTTAGGGACGCCAGATGCAGGTTCATTATAAATTTGGTAATGCCCGTGCAGGTTCATTCCAATTTTCAGACGGCTGTTAATCTGTGCTGAGGTATTGACCCCTATTGTGTATTTTTCAGAATCCGTACCGCGCAAGACCCCTTCTTGTGAACCATAGCCTAATGAAACAGAATAGCTATATTTGTCGTCGCCACCTGAAAAGCGAAGGTTATGTTCCATAATAAACGCATCGTTATACATGATATCCAGCCAATTGTTCTGTGGATAAATAATTGGGTCTGTTTTCATCCCCTCCCGATATTCATCAATTACGGCTTGGGGATAGTCTGGCACCAATTTACCTTCATTCAATTGCGCTTGGTTTCTTGATTCCATGAACAAGATAGGATCATAGACAAACTTAGGCAGGTAAGTAGCCCTCTGAAAGCCGAAGTAGTTGTTATAATCTGTGGTAAAGGCGCCCTTCTTGCCGTCTTTTGTTTTTACAAGGATAACGCCATTGGCAGCCCTTGACCCGTATATGGCAGCCGACGCTGCATCTTTCAAAACGGAAATGCTTTCAATATCATTGGGATTGATGGCATCCAACTTGTATTCGATACCATCAACCAATACAAGAGGATCATTGTTGTTCAATGTACCTTGCCCTCTGATACGTATGGTAGCTCCATCCACGCCTGGCTGAGCGCCAGCTTGGTTCACATATACGCCTTGCACACCTTGTAGCACCTGCGTAGAATTTGTGATGGGGCGATTTTCCAACTGCTTAGTATCTACTGTCGATATAGCGCCTGTAAGATTTACTTTACGCTGAGTTCCATAACCTACTACGACCACTTCTTCAAGAGCCTGTGTATCCTCAATCAATTGTACATTCAAGGATGTTAGCTTATTGACACTAACTTCTTTCGTTAAGTAGCCAATATAGGAAAATTGAAGTATAGCACCTTCTTTTGCTTCGAGGGTATATTTACCATCGTAATCAGTGATTACTCCATTGGTCGTTCCTTTTTCCACTACATTCACACCAATGATAGGTTCTTTGTTAGCATCCGTTACAACCCCTGTTATTCTTTTGCTTTGATTTGCTTCATTTGAGATTGGACGTGGAGTACAAGATAATACAATTTGTTTATCGACAACACGATACAAAACATTTGTGCCTGAAAATAAGGCATTCAGCACTTCGTCTATGTCATTTGCAACAATGTTCAGATCAACTTGTCTGTTTGTATCAATCGTTTTATCGGTATATATAAATGTATAACCGGTTTGCGTTTCAATCTTATACAGAACTTGTTCTAGTATCGTTTTCTTAAATGTTAAACGAATCTCCGATTTTTGGGAGTACGTATTTTCTGCATATAGCTGAAAAATGCATAGCAGTGACAGGAAAACACTTATTCTCATAATTCGTGTTGATTTAGATGTAAAAAAGGGTTTAAACCCATAGGATGATTTGAAATATTTCATAACTTTGTATTGAACTGATTTGTTAAACTTTTCAGTTCCAACTTTTGTGTTGGAAACTGAGGTTCTTTTGGGCAAGGGTAAGTTGGAGCTTATTCTTGCCTTTGATTTTGTGTTACAGATTGTTTCTTATACTAATGGCCTCCTTTCTTTATTGGTTCATAACAAAACATTCGTTTATTTACTTCAAGATAACTGCAATTTTCGGACGAGTATAAGAAAAATCGTTCTGTTGATGGGCGTCAACAAACGACCATTCAATGGGGGCTGCCATCTTCAGATAGTCCAGAACCTGCATTATCGTTTCTGTAGTAAAAGATGCCCGAAACTTATACTCTATGCTGCTGCTTCCTTGTATTTCAATATCTACATTGTATCGACGAGATAAACTTTTAATAACTTCAGCCAAGGGTGTATTTCGAAAAAGCAGCCGTCCGTCTTTCCATGCCGTTTTTTCATGAGAAACATCTTTGTCGTAATTAATATTTCCGTTGCTTGTATCAACATTGATTATCTCATTCGGATGCAATGAAATGGATTGGTTATTGAATATTACATTGATAGCCCCGCTTTCCAAGGTGGCTTCTACACCTGAATCATCAGTATATGAGCGGACATTGAACTTGGTTCCAAACGCTTTAACGCGTACATCATGGTTTGCAATGACAAAGAAAGGGTTTTCTATATCCGATTTGACCTCAAAATATCCTTCGCCATCTAAATACACTACTCTTTCTTTATTTGTAAAATGAGAGGGATATCTAAGTGTGCTTCCTGCATTTAACCATACTTTCGATTTGTCTGGTAATTCCATTTGAGAAACGATGCCCGGTGCAGATTGTACAGTATAATAGACAATATCATTTTTATCCTTCATATACAAATAAGAAAGTGTTATTGTAGATGTAAGCAAAGGGAACAATAATACTGCTGCAATATGAAGCATAAAGTTCATCAGTTTTTGCTTTTTAGGGGGTAATCCTATCCTTTTCTGTATATTTTGATAAGCTGCATCAACATTATATAGCTTATATTCAGAAATATCATCATCAATTGCATTCGCCATCAGGATATTTTTTTTTATTTGATCTTTTTCCATGTTTCGCTTATTTGAATATTAGACAATCTAACTTAACAAATACGACAGGTATTCGTCACTTTTTTTTTGAAGGGAAATAAATTTGGATATTTTTATGGTTACCTTTGTTTTGTACTTAAAGCGAGTATGCATGAAAAGTCCTGATATTATATTTAATGTAGATGTCCTTCTATGGCGCATTTCCAAGAATGATGACTCAGAAGCCTTTCGATTATTGTTTGAACGGTTTTATGTTCCCTTATGCCTATATGCTAAAAGATATATTGACGATAAATCGATTCGTGAAGATATTGTGCAAGATGTATTTTCCGCAATATGGGAGAAAAGAAAATCTATAATACTAAATATATCAGCTAAAAACTATCTGATATCCTGTGTGAAGAATAATAGCTTGAACTATCTCCGCAAACAAGGATACCTCAGAGAATATCAAAACGAATTTATAGAAAAAGCGCCTGTATATACAGAAAATGTGGATGAGTTGTACAACTTGAAAGAATTAGAAGACTTATTAGCTCAAATATTGGAGAAACTCCCTGAAGAATATCGCCTTGCGTTTATTATGAACCGCTTTGGAGATAAAAGTACTACCGAAATTGCTGCCATAATGCATGTCTCGGTACGAACAGTAGAAAGATATCGCAATCGAGCCTTAGAGATTCTCAGGGATGAGTTAAAGGACTATTTACCCCCATCCCACCTCCACGGCAAAACTGGGGCTGACCAAAAAGTGACATGAAAAAAATCACGTATTATTGTTTTGATGACTGTTTCAAAACAAAATTATATATATTTATGGCCGAATACTAATCATTATTATAATATGATACACCTTAATTCTCTTCATAGATGCGGGATGCTTAGCCTTCTTTTGTTGTTCTTCATTGCAACCGCTTTCGCACAAGACGATCTTCAGGCAAGAAAGGATTCGCTTCGTCTGGCTCTTACCCAAATGCAAGGTTCGGAGAAGATAGATACCTATAGTCGGTTGGCAACCTGTTATATGATGGAAGTTGAGGACAACCTGAAAATGGATACCTTATTTACATTGTATGAAGAAATGTATGAGGAGGCTGTCATGCAGGGTGATTTTAAGAGTTGTGGGATCTCCATGGAAAGAAGGGTGTCAGCATACTTTAATACAAGAAGGTATAAGGAGGTATTTAGGCAAGCGCCCGGCTGGATGGATTTTCTGGCAAAACATGAAGAATGGAGTAACTATTATCTGATTGTCAATACGCTTGTTATGTCTTATACCCAAATGAGTGAATCCGACAATGCGCTCAACCTGGCGCAGGAAATGTATGAGCAAGCCAAACAGCAACAGTATAATGCCGGAATAGGCATTATGCTTCAATCAATCGGATTTATTTATCTCATGCAGGATCGGTATGAAGAGTCTGAAAATTTCTTTAGGCAAAGCATCGAATTATTGCAGAAAGAGAAAGACCAAGTCTCCTTTTTGTTGAGAACCTATCTCTATTTAACCCAGCCGCTCCGGCCGCCGCCGGCAATACCTATTTATTCACCGTATCCAACGGGCTTGACGGCAGCCCGGGTTCCCTCCGTGCAGCCATTGAGGCAGCCAATGCCCTGAACACGAATCCCGATGTAAAGATTGACCGCCCCGTTGTGATTACCTTCGACCCGATCTTTTTCGATGGCACAACTCCCATCATCCTGACAAGCGGCTCTATTGAGTTAAAGAACCATATCCGGATTTTTAGCAGCAGGGCTTCAGCTACTGATGTGACAATTGTCGGCAGCAGTAATGGGGGTAACAGTATCTTTAAAGTAATTGATGGCGCAGGTGCTGACAATGAACTCTTCAAAGTCACCATCGAGAATATCACTTTTACCACTGGAAAGGCTCCAGCGGGCGGCGCTATTCAAAACGCAGCAGCGCTTATCCTTAAAGGAGTGCAATTTGCGGGCAACGAAGCCACCGGAACCGGCGGAGGCGCCATCTATAACACAGGCGCCAACGCTAATTTAAAGATTAGCGACTGTGTTTTTATGGCAAATAAATTCACCGGAACCGAAAACAGTGCGAATGGCGGAGGCGCTATCTACAATGACGGAGGCGCCGAGCTTATTATCCTTGACGGCCCGGGTTCAGGCACATCCTTTGACAGTAACGAAACGATAAATTATGGCGGCGCCATTTACAATGCAGCGGTATCAACGATAGATATTAGCGATACTGAGTTCAAGTCGAATCAAGCGACTTCGCCGTCAGGTGCTACAGGCGGAGCCATCTATAATACAAGCACGAATGTGGCGAACACTATCAAAGATTCCAGGTTTACCGACAATGTAGCTGCAGGCAACAGTGCGTTGGGATATGGCGGCGGCGCTATTGCCAACAAGGAAGGAGTCCTTGCCGTTAGCCATGCTTTATTCGAGGGTAATAAAGGCGGATACGGCGGCGCTATTTGGAATCGTGGAAGCAGCACTCCAAGTACAGCCGCAAATACCATACTGGCAATTAGCGACGGCAGTGAGTTCCTGAACAATTCGGCTATCGACGAAGGGGGCGCAATCATGAACTTTGGTGCAACACTGACGGTATCCGACAGCAAATTTGACGGCAATAAAACAACCAATACCGTAAGCCTGGGTGGTGCAATATCCATTGACAATGTTGCATCTTCCAATGATAGCTACACGACCCTTACCAATGTGGATTTTGTGTCGAACAGCTCAATCACCGGCGGCGCCATCCGGTTGAAAGGCCAGAACTCCGAGCTAACCATCACCGGCGGTAAGTTTGAAAAAAACGAAGCTACCGGCAGTAGTAGCAGTAACGGCGGCGCCATCTACAACCAAAACAGCAATAAAAAGATTACCATATCGGGCACAACCTTTAAGGCTAATACGGCTTCCGGAAATGGCGGCGCGATTGAAATCACACAATCTACAAGTGGAGAGTTGGAAATTACAAACAGTTTATTTGATGGAAACAAGGCTACCTCGCAGTCCGGATCCGGCGGCGCCATTAATAATACGGCTGTCCTGACCCTCACAAATACCGGCTTTACCAATAATGAAGCTGGAGATGTAGCAGGCAGTAACACCGGACAAGGCGGCGCTATTGCCAGCAGTACGAATTTAGTGACAATAGACGGAGGTTTGTTTGCCAACAACAAGGCCCACTCAAGTGGTAACTCCGGAGCAGGCGGCGCTATTCATAGCCAAGCCTCACTGGACATTCAAAATACAGTCTTTACCGGGAATCAGACTACCGGTGTCAGCACCTCCCTGTTTGGGGGTGGCGCCATTTTCACAACGGGAAGTACAGCTGATAAAATTTTTATCTCAAATTCCATATTTAAAGGCAACGCAAGCACATCTTCCGGTGGAGCAGTTCACGCTCGTGGTACCATCACAATCGCTAATTCAACCCTTACCGGTAATACATCAGGAGATGGAAAAGATGTTTATTGCTCCAACTACGCCACCGGCTATTTCTTGAATAGCCGTGCAGATGAGGTGAAAGGTGCGTCGGCGAATAGGATAAAAGCAGCATACTCTACTTATACAGGGGCTGCTGATGAAATTGTTGCCGGGACGAACAACAGTGCAGATGCCGGTACCTTAATAGCAAGGAATGCTGCCGGAGCTGTCTTTTTCGCAGATCTAACAGCAGGCGTTTGGACGCAAGCAGACTCGCCAGGCACGACTTCTCCATTCGATATTGCTACTAATCCTCCCGCCCTGTCCGGCGCTACCGTATATAATACGTATATCGACGGAACAAAACTTCGCTTAGATGCCGGTACCACTGTTATCGGTCTAAACGGCGCTTTGGCAGAAGACGCTTCCGGAAATGCGGCTCCTGTTCCGGGTGGAGACGGCATCATCACCTCTACATTCAATGCCTCGAACAGCTCTATTGACTACTCTTGGGAACCGGCTTATGATGACAAAACTGCTGCTGCGTCATTGCTATACAATGTCTATCTATCGGCTACATCTCCTGTTGATGTAACGGGCACCCCGGTTGCTTCGCTGAATACAGAGGTTTATTCCAACACCGACCTCTCCCTTCCCTATATGGCAGTAGTGGTAGTAGATGATGATGCTACTTCGCCTTTGAGCGCAGCCTACAAGGAAGCGGCGGATGTGATTGCACCCATCGTTACAACTGTAACTCCCGCTTCATCAACAACCGGCGTTGCAATTGATGGAACGATTGAGATTACCTTCAGTGAAGCGATAGAGATAACTTCCGGAAATGTTTACCTGAATGAGCTGTTACTCACAGATACACCCGCCGATTTAGGTTCCAATAAGTATAGCTTTGGATATAGCGGGCTTGCATACGGAACCAACTATAACATCCGTATCGAAGGTTTCAAGGATGTGGCGGGAATATCGGCCATTAGCGGAAGAAATAACCGATTGAGAAGGTTAGGTTGTTTTGGTAGACGTGGGCGTCGTTGGGGATTTTTGCTTTACGGCGATCCAGGGTACCATACAGGGAACTGATTGAGAAGAAGACGTTTTGGTATTCTACGCTTATGCCCGTATTTATTCCGAAATCAAAGGGTCTTATTTTTTGAGGGGGAGTAGGAACCGGTTCTTCTAATCTTTGTTTTGTACTCAGCTTATCGTTTAGGCGGAAATCGAATGCGGGACCGCCATATATGGCCAGATGTACGCCTATGATAGGGATGTTGAATGCCAGATTTAGGGGTACTTGGATGGCGTGCCCTTTTACATTATTTGTAAGGGTGTATTCTTTTGAATCATTGATACCCGAGAAGAAGGAACCGCCCTGGTAAGTCCAGATTACTTCGGGTCGAAAAGAGAAGCGTTCGTAAAAAGGAATGTCCATCAAACCTGCCACACTGCCTCCCACTATCGCACCGGAGTGATAGTCCAAATCAATTTTTTGAACGAGGGAAGAACGAGACACACCGGCACGTACACCCCAATACACTTTTGCGGACGACTGCATCGTGAGTATCACGGTTAAACCAAGTATCCATCCTGTCTTTCGTATGCATGTCTTCATGTGCTTATAATTTGCATTCCATGTTATGTGGCAAATTTACATGAAAAATTGGCACAAGGGTCTGTTTTTCACAATTTTTTTAAAATTTCCAGCGTAGAAGGAGCGAGAGGTCGGTTTTTTTATTCCCTTCTATTTCTTCCAGGGCTGTTCCTATCTGATCTCTGTCTGCATACCGTGTATATGCCAGCTTGGCAAAGAGGGAGATATGCATCGGCAAGTCCCAGCGAAGGGTGGTAGACAATCGAATACCCTTTCCATACAATTGAGCTGTATTGAAGGCATACAATATATTCTTTTCGTAGGAGCTTAGGCGGGTGTTGTAATCGTCTGTGTGGAAACAGGATGCATGTATATCGGCCTGAAAAGGGCGTGATTCGGGCTTCCAGCCTATGCTTTGGGCAAGCATATACCCTTTACTCTGCCTGCCTGCTTCGTCATAAAGGATGCCGTCGACAGAGGACTTACAAGTGAAAGCATATATTTTGTATTGGCTTTGCAACCTTAACCGGCGCTGTTTGTTTGGAATGATGGCGACTGAAGCTTTGTCTGGAATCGTTGCGTTCTTTTCTTTTTGTTTGTACTTGTATCTCAGGTAGAAGGAAACGTTTTTTAGCTGTGTATAATCTATTTGCACCATATATTCATTCCCCGACGAAGGAGCGTCTACGCCGTATTTCAGCCAGGGAAAGCGGAAGAAATCGGCATAAGTCGATAGTTTCCAATAGGCAAAAGGCGTGAATTGAAGACCCATATACAAGCCTTGTTCGTTTTGCACGGTAGAATTTTGCGAGAAGGCATCGCCAAAATACGCCTGATACTTTTTGTTGTAATAGCGATGCAGGAGGAGGAAGGTGAAACTGGATACGGGGGTGAATTGCAAAGCATTCAGGGTAGCCGGCGCTTTATTTGCGGAAATGGCTGTCTCGCCGAAAAACTTCAGATAGCGATTGCTCAAAAGATAGTCCACACTCAGATTTGTATTGTTCCTCCCCCTGAAAAAGAATAGGTTGTAAGGCTTAGGGTCGGGATTCAACTGATAATCGCCAAAGGAATAAGAGACGGAGGTTAGCCCGAAGCGGGCATGGGGCGTTGCATAGCGGATGTTGCCGCCAAAGGTTTGCATGGGGAGTATCCGCTGCATCTGCCTTTCACGCACCAAGCGGTGTAAGCCATCCGTTTTGATGGAAGATATCGTATTGCTGTCCACCCGGTTTCCGTCTACTTTGCGGTATGAATAGAAGAAGCTGAAGTCGACCTTCCCCCAACGAGCCGTGGCAGCGGCACCACGGAAGAAATCGCTCTCGTTGGTAGAGAAGTGTCGTCGGAAGCCGTACGTTCTTCTCTCAGCCTGCGCCACAATGGCATTTCGACTGGGGGTAAACTCATTACTAATCACCAAACCCTGTCCAAAGGAAACCTTATAGTCGCCCAAAGCCAAGCTCTTCAGCCACTTCATATCCTTCAAAAACAAGTGGAAGGAATAGAAGTCGTAGCCCTTATGCCTTTTGTTCCAAAAAGGTTCGCCTGCGTCCTTCTCGGCTACAAAGCCGAATTGCAGTCTTTCATCGAAGGTATAGGAATAGCGAAGTGATTGATAAAATGGCTCTCCCAAATAGCGATGGTTGGGGTTTTTGTCCAATACGCTATCAGGTTGTGAACGGTAGCCCTTTTTTTGTTGTAAACACTGATCATATCTGATTTGCAGCTCATTCTTTCCATGCTTCAACAAGTTATCAACTGTAAAAAGACGTTTATCAACCTTTTTTGTTCCGATATAAACAAAGGGAAGCAGTAGCTCAATGGTTTGGAAGTCGAGCGCTTCTATCGCTTTAAGTTCGTATATAGTAGTCATGGAACCGTATCGTTTCCGGTATGAAAGTATGCTTTCAATGTGAGCATCTGAAAGGAAAGGAAGCTTCCGCAACTGTTCGGCCGTAACCTCATTTAAGTCTACGGGGTGGTCGGTCAGATAGGATAACTCGGCATATAAGGCTTCAATTCGAGCTTCATCCTCTACTTCTGAAGCCATTTCTTCAACATATTCCATCCATTTATCAACAGAAAAAACATGCTGTCCCTTAATCTGACAACAATTTACAAACAAGCCTATAAAGAGGATTATGAATAAGTGTTTCATGGATTACGTTTTAAAAGGAATAAGAGAACCCTACACCGGTACTCATCCCTAAAACAGGATGATAAACAGCTGCAGCATCAACAGCAAAACTCGAAAAACGATAGCCGCATCCGAAAGAAGGAAGGATAGGCGAACCTTTCACTCCTGCTCGAAGACTAAAATCATCGAAAGGTTTGTACTCAATACCCAGACCTCCACCTATCGCGCGCGCCTCACCACCTTCAAGGGTAGCAGATATAAACACGCGGTTAATAACCTGCCATTGAAAACCTATCTGCATCAGGTAATACATAAACTCTCTATTTTCAAGGGATTCACTCGCAATAGAAACAGAAGGATAATTCATTATCAACAAGCCAATCAACAATTTGTTAACAGGAGAATAGGTTAAGCCTACATCGGTTGATAGTTGCGCCGGTTGAGTATCTTCAAACAATTCGGTTTGCAAAAGGGCATACTGTATACTAATTCCCAATGTCCACCGCTTACTAAGCTGCTTCCCCAGTAAAAGCCGGAACAGGCTTTCCCTATAAGCGTCGTATCCGAAGGATGAAATATGGATACCTCCGGAAAGAATAGGGTTGGGCAGAAAGAAACTGCCGCTAACTGTCCCCAATTCCTCCAAAGCAAACCGATTGTAATAGTTAATATGTATACTTCGTTTCTCAGATAAAGCAACGAGTGCCGGATTAAACAAGGCAGAAGTAGTCACTTCATTTCCTCCCATCGCCAAACTCCGCATATCTCCAATCCGCAAATTATCCGCTGCCGATAAATAAAAGGAAGAAAACCAGGCAAAGAGACATAATAATCTTGGCTTTAATAAGTCTTTAATTGCGTTTTTTATCATAGCTTTAGTCTACTTGAAATTTAAAGATTGTAAAAGTAGGTAAAAACGTTTACATTTTGTGATTAAATAGCGTATTTTTGCAACATGACACGAATGAAGTTCTACTGTATGCTTATTTTTTACCTTCTGAGTTGTCTTACAATGCAGGCTCAAAAAGGTGTAAACATGAAAGATATCCCCGCAGATTTACAGTTGGCTACTATTGACAAAGGGGATACGATCCCGCTTGTAAATCTCCGGGAGGTAGTTATCTTTCCCGAACTACGCTTTAAAACGAAGAAAGCACAACAAAACTATGACAAACTGGTACGCGACGTAAAACGTACGCTCCCATACGCCAAGATGGTATATCGTACCCTCATTGAAACGTATGAATATATGGAAACGCTACCCAACGAAAAGGCGAAACAAAAGCACCTGAAGCAGATGGAAAAAGATTTATTCGCAGATTACAAACCCGAGCTGAAAAAGCTCACGCTTTCGCAAGGGAAGCTGCTTATCAAATTAGTAGACAGGGAATGTAACCAAAGCAGTTACAATATATTGAAAGCTTATCTGGGAAGTTTCCGCGCCTCATTCTGGAACATCTTTGCCGGCATAATGGGCGCAAGTCTCAAGTCCGAATACGACCCTAAAGGGAAAGACGCCATGACTGAACGGGTCGTTATTATGGTAGAAAGGGGGCTAATCTAATTTCGTAAACATATCCCATAATACAATCCCGGCCGAAACGGATACATTGAGGGAGTGTTTGGTACCATATTGTGGAATCTCAAGGCAAACGTTACAGTTGTCAACCACCTGTTGCAAAACGCCCTTCACTTCGTTTCCAAAAACAACAGCATATCTCTTTCCTTTCTCCGGCAGCCACTCGTTTAGCATGATGCTCCCGCTAACCTGCTCAACCGCGCAGAGGATATATCCGCTTTGCTTCAGCACTTCGACAGCCTCTTCCGTATGCTCAAAATATCTCCAATCAACGGAATCTTCTGCCCCTAATGCCGTTTTATGGATTTCCACATGAGGCGGACGAGCTGTTATCCCGCATAGATAAATGGCCTCTACACGGAAAGCATCTGAGGTACGAAACACCGACCCTACGTTATATAAACTCCTCACATTGTCGAGCACCACAACCAAGGGAAGCTTCTTGCTCTCCTTATACTCAGTTACACTGAGCCTATTTAACTCTGTTACCTTTAATTTAAGCATATATCAAAAAAAGTTGCCTCCCTTGATGAAAGGAAAGGCAACTCTTCAACAAATAAATTATCATAAAATGAAAATATTATCTAAGTAAACCTGCAAAATCTGCATTGGTTGCATATTTAGCAAATTCCAAATCGGAAGCAGCTTCTTTTACAAAAGATCTGTCTTTTCCGATTGCAGCTCTCAGATTGCTTACTACACTGTTCGAATCATTCGTGCGGGCTGCAACGATCGCTTTCAGATAGTCGGTTGTAGCGTCTGCTTTCGGTACGGCATTCAAGGTTTGCAACGCTTTGCTGTAATCCTTTGTCAGGATTTGAGCCAAAGCGGCATTGTTACTCTTGGTAGCACCAAACGAACTTACAGCCTTAGCATAGTCGCCTTGCTGCAGATAAAGAACGCCTAAAGCTTCGCTTAATTCAGATACGCCGGCAGCCGAACCAAACAATTGTTGTGCTTTTTCCTTGTCGCCCTTTGTAAGAGCAATCAAACCTAAGTTCAGATTTGATTCGCCATGAGCTTTTACCGAATTAGCTTTGGTGAATAATTCATCAGCCTTAGCCAAATCACCTGCCTGGAAGCGGATCAAACCAATGTTATTCCATGGACGATAATCGTTCGGATATTGTTGACTGGCTTTTGTATAGATAGCTTCTTTCTCGGCCTGGCCTGATGTCAGGGTAGCGGCATACAGGATTTCTTCAACGCTCAATGTTTTCGGATTGCTGTTTACCAATGCTTTGATTTCGTCGTCTGACTTACCAATAATTTCGATATTAGCTGTCAAACGTGAACGACGCAACTGTGGAAGAATTTCGTTGGCCAATGTGCTGAATACAGAAGAAATATTTTTTATTTCCTGCTCGCGTTGTTCCGGATCTTTGTACATAGAAAGTACACGTAATACCAAATCCTTATCCTGGATATTTGATTTAGAAACTAATTCCTGGAAGCCTTCCCAGTCTTGAGCTGTATAGCGAGCATCAACCGGAACATCCACTTTAGCTTTCTTCAATTCAGAGTTCAGATATTTAGAAGTAGCTGTTTCACGTTTTTCAGCCAGACCTGTGTTCAATTTAACACCTCCATCAGGAGAAGCATAAGCTGAGATTTCGATAGCTACATTTTGATTCGGAGCTTCGTCGGCGTTCTTAACCAAATCTTTCCAGTCTTGAACTTCTTGCTTTTTCAATTCATTAGAACGAAGTTCAGCCTGCTGAATCAAGAACATGATGTTGGCATTGTAAGCTTCTTTGATAATCCGTTGGAATTTGTCGGCTCCAAGTGCCGGATTCGCTGATGCAGCATTGGCCAATTCACCTGTTGCAAGCACGCCTTCACCGATTTTTATATCGGGAAGCTGTACCGTCTTGTTCTTAATCTTAGCATCAAAGGTTAGATACAATTCGGATTTCTTCATTTCAGGTTTGTAGTTGAATGAAGATTTAAGAGTCACATTACCTCCAGCACTTTGAGAGATGGTTTGATTGTTGCCCTTTACTTTCTCTCCTTGGAAAGTATAAGCCGTACCCCAAGCCTCTCCACCTTGGTAGCGGAGAACCGGCGTAACGGTAACAACAGCGTTTTTGTTAAACCATTTTGCCGGGAAAGTGGCATTAATGGTTGCTGGAACCTTCCCGCCAATAGCTTCAAGTGGCTGTGGTTCAACCTTAACATAGTCTGCAGCTAACGGATTCAGTTTGCCTGAACAAGATGAAAAAGTTACAATGGCTGCCAATACTAAGAGTGGCAATAAATACTTTTTATTCATTTTAATGTAAGTTTTAAATGTTACTATATTTACTAATTTATATTACGTATTGATATTGAGTTCTATGGTCACTTCCAAATGCAAAACTAAGTCATTTTTTCCTTTTGAGAGTAAAAGTAGCAATAAAATCTTTCCAATTAATACTTATTAATGGTTTTGCTACTTCGTTTCTCCCTACTGTTGACTATTTGATATAACATAGAATTCTTTTTTTGATTGTTTTCACTAAAGTACCATTTTTTGTGTATAAGAAATGTTATCCCATTGAACACGCACAATATAAATTCCCGACGGATATCTGTCAACCGGAACAATGGATTCGCTTCCACTAAGGGTTTTCGATACCACCAACTGTCCGTTCACCGCGTACAATTTGAAATCAGCTTTCTCTACTCTCTCCTTGAATAATACATAAATTCGGCTATGTCCTGCATCCTGAAAGAGCCTCACAGGATTGTCATTCTCTATGCTTTCACTGGATGAATCGTTCACAAAATGGACAACAGGGTCTATGAAAAGGGATGTATTGAAAGGGAGTTGAGGGTGCCGGGAGGCTCCAACCCATTCGCTTCGGTTGTGAATCCAAGCCGTACTTTGCGTGGTTTCAGTTTTCCGAAGATTATAGGCGGCAAATGATGAATTATCGGGCGAAAGAATCCGGTAGCCAATATAAAACGAACCGGATACGATTACCGGCTTGCTAAACCGGATAAAAGATTCTTGTGCCCTGTTTAACCTTTTCCCTGTCTCAACGAATGAGCTGTCGGTTAAGGATAATTCGGTATATGCAGGAAAAAATCTTTCTGTATGAATCAATGCTTGAGGTTTACCGGTACCGCTATAAACGGTTATTTCCACTTCTAAGCTACCCGCGTTATCAGTGATGGCGGGAGTGACGATATAAGTACCGTCTATCTGCGCACTTCCTTTCACTTTATATTCCTCCGCGTATTCTGTTGTATTGAGCGAATTAGTTCCAAACATATTGCCTGAAGCTGGAGAAGGAAGCATCGTCACTTCGAGGCTGTCTTGCAGCTTTGCATCGAAAATGTTGCTCAACCTGTAAGAAGGTGTATTAGCATACGGGTCCAGACCATCAAGCGTATTTATGCCGGTATTCGCCGGATCCAGCCAAGTCTTGAGTTGTTCGTTAGTATTATCAGAAGGTTCCCAAGCTTTGTAAAAAGCATAATAATAATCATCTTCGGGAGAGTCGCAAGTTGAAATTCCACCTGAAAGCAGACCGACCACTCGATTGTTCGAATCAAACAACGGTGAGCCTGAAGAACCATCTGCCGTACAGCCTACATTCCATTGGTTTACTTGCCAATGTGCATTCGCAGAAAAACCTATTTGCGGAATGATGAATGTTTTGAGCACCAGATTTTCAGCTGCTATATTTATGCGTTTTACGGAAGCTCGTGGGTGGTGAATACCGGAATAAGGAGGTGTACCTCCGTTTTCTTCAATCGTCCAACCGGCATAATAGGGCTGATAATAAGCGGGAGGTTGCTCAAGCAACTCCAGTAAAGCCATGTCATTCTTCTCATTAACAGCCCTAAACGAGGCAGAAGCTACAGACATCTCTTCCGTACCACGCCGGGTGGTATCGCAGGTAGGACTATTATAGTTGAAAAAACAGACTATCCGCCCGGCTACATCTTCATAATCCGGGTTTTTAACTGAGAAATCTTTATTCAGGCAGTGCGAGGCTGTCAGCAGGTAAGGTTTACCGTCGTTCAAGCTATTATTTACCATAACACCTGTACAAGCGGTTATCCCGTCAATAGTTATCAAAACGGTGCTTCTGCTGATCCGGTCAAAATCCTTGTCTTCTTCAAAACAGATAGGGGAAGGCATACAGTAAAAGTCGCTTTTGTCGCCACCAGGCTCATACCCTTTCAGACTACGATAGGCATGGTTCACTTCCCCTATCCTCAACTTTCCTGCAAAAGAAGCCTGAGCCGGCTCTTGATACTCGATTATTAGTTCATCTCCCCGTACCGGCGCCACCGGCAATATCCCCAATTCCGAATGATTCAAATGGTTAAAAGCACCAAGCACTTGCGTTTGGTTTGGATTATAAAGGAAGACTTGCGCTCCATCAGGAACCTCATATTCCGTAAATAGCACATTAATAGATAAGGCGCCTTTGGATCGAATGCCAAGCCTCCAAATACGTGTCCCATCAGGCAGCGTAAAAGTGGCGCCGGAATTTGTGCGTGTAAAATCCGTTACAAATTTATAGGCAAAACGATATCCACTCCGTAGGTCACTTTCCTGCAAAGCGTCTGCCCGTAACTCTGCAGCCACATCGAAAGGCGGCATTTCTTCAAACAAACCTTTAGCATAGCTTCTTGTTTGAACGAGAGGAAGCGGTTTTCCACCGTGACTCACTTGAGCATATCCTGTATTTAAGGCACAAATCGCTGATAACAAGCAAATAAGAGCGTTTTTCTTCATACTTCATTAATTAGAGGATACTTAAATCCTTTATTAATGTCTCAAAAATACGATAAATTCAGACAATCACAAGTTAAATTATGCTAAATACAATAGTATGTATTGCATAGTACTAAGACAATGCATACATTTGTATAAAATTAAAAAGTCAATGAATGCAGAGAACGTAAAATCACAGATGAGAAAGGGGATATTAGAATATTGCATCCTCTTACTCCTTAAAAAAGAAGCGGCTTACACCTCTGATATTATTCAGAAGTTACAAGAGGCCAAACTGATTGTTGTTGAAGGCACCTTATATCCACTCTTAACGAGGCTGAAGAATGCCGAGTTGCTGGGTTATCAATGGATAGAATCTACACAGGGACCTCCCCGAAAATATTACAAACTTACCGATAAGGGCGGAAACTTCTTAAGTGAGTTGGAAACTTCCTGGCAGGAGCTAAATGATACAATAAGCCTCATTAGAAACAAATAAATCATCAAGCAATGAAAAAGACACTTACTGTTAATTTAGGTGGAACCGTTTTCAACATAGACGAAGACGCATACCAATTATTAGAGAAATATTTATCCAATTTACGCATCCACTTCAGCAAGGAGGAAGGGGCTGACGAGATTATGAGCGATTTTGAGTCGCGCATATCCGAAATCCTCAGCGAACGCGTCCGTTTAGGATACGAAGTTATTACCATAGAGCATGTGGAAGACGTTATCAAACGTATGGGGAAGGTAGAAGAAATTTTTGAAGAAGACTTTTCGAGTGATTCGGAAAAGCAGCAGCCTGACCCTGCTACACCCCACATCAAAGAGCGAGTAAGCAGACGCTTTTTCCGTAATCAGGACGACCGGATATTGGGAGGTGTTTGCGGTGGATTTGCTGCCTACATGGGCTGGGATCCAACGCCGGTACGCCTCGTACTCTTTTTTCTCATGTTCTTTTATGCCGTCTCCATCCCTATTTACCTCATCCTTTGGTTAGTGGTTCCTTTGGCGAAGACAGCGACAGAAAAGCTGCAGATGCGCGGTGAAAGTGTTACCATTGAGAATATCGGAAAAACCGTAACTGATGGGTTCGACCATTTCTCCTCCAAGGTGAATGACTACGCAAACTCGGATAAACCGCGTTCCACCATCCAGAGATTTGGGGATGGCGTGGTAGAAATATTGGGAGTCTTGCTTAAAGTCGTGTTCGTAATATTCGGCATCCTCCTCTTTCCACCACTCTTGATTGTACTTTTTGCAATAGTTGTTGTAATTATAGCTCTTGTTATAGGTGGGTTAGGAGGTGGTTTCGGACTGCTCTATCATTTCATGCCTTTTACCGACTGGAGTGTACTTTCCTCCTTTCCTGAATGGGTAGTGGTGGTTGGCTGTACTTCTTTCATTCTTTGGGTAGGAATTCCGGTATTGGCTATTATCTATTCAATATGCAGCTTTATCTTTAAATTCAAACCCCTGCCAAACGGCTTGAAATGGGGAGTGGTTGTTCTCTGGGGACTTGCATTGATAGGTATAATTGCCATGGCAACCCAATATGGTTTCCCGCTCTGGCATGTCAATGGATCTGGAATCCATTTTGGACTCAAGCTATAGGATACATCGGGCCGTTTCTGCCCTAATGTTTGCATTATTGTGTGTGTGTAAAAAAGGCCGTCCTGTCTCAGGGGGGCCTTTTAATTAGGTTAACAAATTATGAGTAAAAAACCACTAATGAATCATTTATATAGACATCCGTCTATATGATTACTTGTATTTTTCTCTTATTTTCTTAGCTGTTTCGGCTAACTCCTCTTGCGAAGGCGTTAGTTTCTCCTTACCTCATCCTTTGGTTAGTGGTTCCTTTGGCGAAGACAGCGACAGAAAAGCTGCAGATGCGCGGTGAAAGTGTTACCATTGAGAATATCGGAAAAACCGTAACTGATGGGTTCGACCATTTCTCCTCCAAGGTGAATGACTACGCAAACTCGGATAAACCGCGTTCCACCATCCAGAGATTTGGGGATGGCGTGGTAGAAATATTGGGAGTCTTGCTTAAAGTCGTGTTCGTAATATTCGGCATCCTCCTCTTTCCACCACTCTTGATTGTACTTTTTGCAATAGTTGTTGTAATTATAGCTCTTGTTATAGGTGGGTTAGGAGGTGGTTTCGGACTGCTCTATCATTTCATGCCTTTTACCGACTGGAGTGTACTTTCCTCCTTTCCTGAATGGGTAGTGGTGGTTGGCTGTACTTCTTTCATTCTTTGGGTAGGAATTCCGGTATTGGCTATTATCTATTCAATATGCAGCTTTATCTTTAAATTCAAACCCCTGCCAAACGGCTTGAAATGGGGAGTGGTTGTTCTCTGGGGACTTGCATTGATAGGTATAATTGCCATGGCAACCCAATATGGTTTCCCGCTCTGGCATGTCAATGGATCTGGAATCCATTTTGGACTCAAGCTATAGGATACATCGGGCCGTTTCTGCCCTAATGTTTGCATTATTGTGTGTGTGTAAAAAAGGCCGTCCTGTCTCAGGGGGGCCTTTTAATTAGGTTAACAAATTATGAGTAAAAAACCACTAATGAATCATTTATATAGACATCCGTCTATATGATTACTTGTATTTTTCTCTTATTTTCTTAGCTGTTTCGGCTAACTCCTCTTGCGAAGGCGTTAGTTTCTCCTTACCGAAATACATATCCGGCTCCTGCGTGATAGGAATCAGATGTATATGAGCATGTGGTACTTCCAGCCCAATCACAGTCAATCCGATACGTTTGCAAGGGATAGCAGCCTGCTGAGCAGCAGCCACTCGTTTAGCGAAAGTCATCATACGCCCTAAAACGTCGTCATCCAAATCGAAGATGTAATCCACCTCCTGCTTAGGAACCACCAGCGTATGCCCCTTCGCTACGGGATTAATATCGAGGAAAGCATAAAATTCGTCATTCTCAGCCACTTTGTGAGAGGGTATTTCACCGGCAATAATTCTGCTAAATATTGATGCCATAGTCTTTTAAATTGATATATCCATAATTTCGAAACTCATAACACCCGATGGAACATTAATGTCCACCTTGTCGCCGACTTTCTTCCCCATAAGCCCTTGGGCGATTGGCGTATTAACTGATATCTTCGCTTCTTTCAGATTAGCTTCCGAATCAGACACGAGCGTATAAGTCATCTCCGAATTATTCCGGATGTTACGAATTCTAACTTTGTTCATTATTTGAACAGAATCAGTTCGCACCTGTGACTCGTCAATCAAACGAGCATTGATAATCAGACCTTTCAACTGCGCCAGTTTAGCCTCCATAATACCTTGTGCATCTTTGGCAGCATCGTATTCCGCATTTTCAGACAAATCACCTTTGTCTCTGGCTTCAGCAATCTGAGCCGATATATCGGGTCTTTTCACTGTTTCCAAATAGTTGATTTCGGCTAAAATCTTATTATAGCCTTCTTCTGTCATATAAATAACAGCCATAATCCTATCCTCCTGAAAATAATTATAGTTTAATATTCTTTCACGCAATAAAAAAGAATCCCGGCCAAAGACTTGACCGGAACTCTCAGAAAAATTATAGACGCAAAGATATGCTTTATTAATAAACCTACCAAATTTTATACAAATGCTCTATAACATACTTTCATAAATTGAGGGACGAAACTGTTCATTTTGTTGAGATTTTTTATGACTGGGGGAGAAAATGTTCTTGAGAAAATTTGGAGTTGCGGGTAGCAATATATGTTGAAAAGCGTCGTTAATAAATATGATATTACTAATTTTGCACGCATTTTGAAATATAATTAAGATATGAAAATCAAACTTATAACGGCTGTTGGGCTGATCTTTTTGTTGACATCTTGTGGCGCGCCCAAAGATGTTGTTTATTTTCAGGGACTTGATTCGCTTACACCGGAGCAAATGGCTCAAATGAATCAAAACTATTCTTCACGTATCAGTACTGATGACCTGCTGACAATCACTGTCACAGCTTGGGATGCATCCGTTGTAACTCCATTCAATCCCCCTGTATGGTCGTACGCCTCTCAAGGGGATGTAGCAGTTAACACCAGCGCTCAGCAACTGCATACCTACTTAGTAGATAGCGATGGTAATATCAACTTCCCTGTACTGGGTAAAGTACATGTTGCCGGATTGTCTAAACAGGAACTAACAGTAAAGATGCAAGGTTTGATTGATCACTATGTAAAAGACCCATTAGTGAATGTGCAAATCGTGAACTATAAGGTAACTGTACTGGGCGATGTGGCTCGTCCCGGCTCGCTGACTATACGTAACGAACGTGTAACCATCATAGAAGCCATCGGGTCAATGGGTGACTTAAATATCAACGCCAACCGCAAAAACATTCTGGTGGTACGGGATAACAACGGCATGAAAGAACATGGTCGCGTAGACATTACCGACCCCGCCATTTTCGCCTCTCCCTATTACTATCTGCGCCAAAACGACCTTGTGTATGTAGAACCTAATAAAGTTAAACAGAAAAATGCCCGTTACAGCCAAGGGGAATCCTTTAATGTATCCATCGTTTCAGCCATTATTTCAGGGATATCGACTGCAACGGCCATCATCCTTGCCATTACCAGAAAATAACAGAAAATAACAGAAAACAAACAATGCAAGCAATTATCTTAGCCGCAGGAATGGGAAAGCGTTTGGGGGAGCTTACCAAAGATAATACCAAGTGCATGATTAAAGTAAACGGAGTTACTTTAATTGACCGCACTTTGGAACAATTCTCCCGTCTTAACTTGAACAAAATCGTAATTGTAATCGGATATAATGGAGATAAGGTAAAGAATCATGTGGGCAATAACTATAAAGGAACGCCCATTCAATATATATGCAATCCGGTGTACGATAAAACCAATAATATCTACTCCCTCTCCCTCGCCAAGGATGAATTGGAGAAAGACGATACGATTCTGATTGAATCGGATTTGATTTTTGAGCCGGTTATTTTAGATAAGATTCTGCAAGACCCTTCGCCTAATGTAGCTCTTGTAGCCAAATACGAAAGCTGGATGGATGGAACGGTAGTGGTGCTCGACGAAAATAACGTTATTACCAATTTCGTTTCCAAAAAACTGATGGACTTTGACCGGAAAGAGGAGTACTATAAAACGGTAAACATATATAAATTCAGCCGCTCGTTTTCGTCCACTTATTACATCCCGTTTCTGGAAGCTTATATAAAGGCTATCGGCAAGAATGAGTATTACGAACAAGTGCTTCGCGTGATAGCCCTCCTGGATATGCCTGAACTGAAAGCCCTGCCGTTGGACGGCGAAAAATGGTATGAGATAGACGATGCGCAAGACCTGAATACGGCGGAAACCATCTTTGCCGGCGAAGATAAGAAACTCCCCATGATGCAGAAACGGTATGGCGGATATTGGCGTTTCCCTTCCCTGCTCGATTATTGCTATTTGGTAAACCCCTTTTTTCCTACTCCGCGCTTGATGAGTGAAATGAAGTCGAACTTCGAAACGCTGTTAACAAACTATCCTTCAGGTATGCAGGTCAATATACTGCTTGCAGCCAAGTACTTCGGATTAAAATCCGAGTATGTATGTGTGGGAAACGGAGCCTCCGAACTGATTAAAGGCTTAGTGGAACAGATAGACGGACAAGTAGGTATGATTTTCCCTACTTTTGAGGAATATCCGAATCGCCTGAGCCTTGATAAGGCTGTAGTTTTTACGCCATCCAACGCCGATTATTCATATACGGTAACCGATTTAATACAGTTCTTTGGCAATAAATCGATTGAGGTTTTACTGCTGATTAATCCGGATAATCCTTCCGGCAACTTTCTGTCACAACCGGATCTAATGGAACTGCTGTCATGGATACGTGCCAAACAGATTCGCTTGATTCTGGATGAATCGTTTGTAGATTTTTCAGACGCAACGTTCACCTTCCTGAATGATGAGCTATTGGCCGAATATCCTGAACTCATTATAGTAAAAAGCATTTCTAAGTCGTATGGTGTACCGGGACTGCGTCTGGGTGTATTAGCTTCGGGAGATACGGCTTTGACAAACAGGATAAAAAAAGATATTCCGATATGGAACATCAATTCGTTTGCCGAATTTTATATGCAGATATTCAATAAATATGAGATGGAATACAAGCAGGCTTGCCGACGCTTTGTACAGGAAAGAACACGCTTTCTTGCCGACCTTCAAGAGATAGATTTTCTGCGTATCATTCCCTCGCAAGCGAATTACTTTTTATGTGAAGTCATACACAAATATACCTCGAAGGAACTGACACAACTCTTATTGACTCAACATAACATACTGATTAAAGATTGTAGTTCGAAAAAGGCTTTCCAGCGCTCACAGTATATCAGGATAGCCATCCGCTCCACAGCCGATAATCAAGCCTTTGTTGCAGCGCTTAAAACTTTAACCTGACTACATGTAGAGACGTGCACAGTTGTTCGGGGGTGGAAATGCCGAAATTTTGGACGATGCCGGTTTTGGGGAGGTCTTTCCCTTCTAAGGACGAACCGTTGAGGTATTGTTTCCCCATTTTGGTTTGCATCCATTGCAATACGGCGTCAATGCAGGGCGTGTCTTGGTGTATGAGTTTGGCTATGGATTTAACTATCAAGAGGCCATAAGGGATATCTTCCGTGAAATAGCGGTTTGTATAGTCAATATAATAATGACCATCTTCTTTCTGTATCATGCTCATCTTTATCCCCTTAAAGGCGTTTATTGAACGTATTTTCCTCGTTAGTGACGCCGCGTCTGTCGATTCATAGTAGTCTAATATGGATGGAATCTCTTGCCTGTTAACAGGGAGGCGCTTCAAGAGTCGCTGAAGTTCAGCGTCGCAGTTTATTAAGGTTTCCGAGCTGAAATCATCCCATTCTTCATAAAACAGGAACTCATGATCAAAAGAGTCGGTCTTCTCACGGCTTAACATACCATAGATACGAGAAGGATGCAGTAAGGGATTGCTGTTCGTCAATGTCACTTCCAGATAATGATTTAATGTAACAATCGGGGCGTCGAATGCTTCAGAAAAGAAAGAAGACAGCTTTTCTACGGAGTCGCCTGATGGGCTTCCTGCCAACTTCAACACCGATTTATACCCTTTGATAGCGGCACTTTTGCCGTATTCCGTCACCCTGCAAATATAAGGTACTCGTTGAAAACCGAAAAGCGAGGTATTATCTCCTAAGATATGCTTGGCCATCCAGAAGAATCCGTTGCTGCATACCACCGAGCCTACTTGAGCTGTCGGCGAGAGGAAGTTTTTGATGGACACAAGCGTTTGTTCAATTAAAAAACCCGGGACACAGAGAATAACCAATTCGGCAGAGGAAATCACTTCTTCAGCTCGATCAGACAGGGCATGAATATGCCCCTCAATAACTTTGCTGTTGCAATCTGTTATGCTTATTTCCGGCTGCCATTTAGCAGGATGGTTTGTCAGCAAACTCACGATGTGTCCTTTATGGCTTAATACACCCGCTAATACATGTCCAAGGCTTCCACCTCCACAAATACAAATATGTTTAGATCTTGTCATATTAATCATACAATTGCAGGTATCAAGACTGAACTCATAAATAATCAAATTCCTGCACCTCAGGATAATCCGGCTGGCCGGCGGGTATAAAGGCGCCAAAGAAAGTGATATACACCTTTTTGCTGTTTGTATCAATTCCATAGATACAGAAGGCATTGCTACTTGGCATTTTAGACAGCCTGTCTACCTTGTTATACGTCCTCCCCATTTCGGAAGGCGACATATTGGTGCATAGCAGCATCTGTTGAGGCGGCAAGTTAGGGGACTGGTTCTTCAACCCATCAATTGAGAAGCGAGCAGTTGCATGAATATGTCCGCCCAGATGACAGATAAACTCACCCGGAATGGATGAGAAATCAACGTCAACATCAATAGGCTCAGCACCGTAATTGCTTTTATAGCTTTTGTTCAGGGCGCTTTTTGTTCTAAACGCTTCCACAATTTCGGGAATCATATACCATGGTTGGATGAAATCACCATCACTCAGGTAGCTATTCTCGCCGTTTCCCGATCTCTGGAACGGAAAATGCGTAAGGATTATCACACTGTGATTCGGGGTCATGCCCTCTTGCAAGGCCGTTTGACACAGCCAGTCTATCTGCTGCTGTGAGAAATAAGCCAGATGTTGTGTATCATAGTGAAACTCATAGTCCTGCTCCAACATATCCAGCGCAATATAACGCACAAATCCACCCATCGGATTACGTACGTCTGCATAATAATAGTTTTTACCTTGAGGCATCAAAGCGGCAGACTGGAGCGAGAAAGTCATTGCGGCATGTATATCGCCTCTCGAAAGGTACTGACTTTTGTCGGCATTCAACATATTTGAATCATGATTGCCGACACATGGAAAAGTAGGGATATTATTCTGGTCGTATAAATGAAAGAGAAAGGAACGGAAAAACTTCATGGCGTCCAATTTCTTTGTATTAAAGTCTGAGCCGACAGCATCACCGGTAAATGTAATGGCATTAATCTTTAACTCTTTTTTATTTGAAAAACGAATGGCTTCACGCAAATTATTCGGGTGATCATATTTATTATCGCTCGACAAGTCCGATAAATGGGCGTCTGAAATATGCACCATTTTGAACAGTTCCGCCGACGTCCCTCTCAAAGAACTAATATGGGTAATAATTTGTAGTCGTTTCGTAGCCAGACTATCGTTCAACACATACGCAGATTCTATAAGACGATCTTTCAACGCTTCATCTATTTCCCCATTACACCCACTGTTCACTATAAGTGCAGCAAAGAGTGTAAGAACAGTCAATCTATTCAACCTCGGCAATTTCATTGTAATCATTTTAACAATATATATCCCAAATAACTCCGACAAATTTAGTAAAACATTTCAAATTACAAAAAAATGTCCTTTTTTTATTTCGCTCTAAGCATTACCCCAATTTTTGTTTTTTTACGGGAACAGATGAAAAAACCCCAAAAAGGGGGTTTTCCGGGCTGTTTCTTCCCTCTACTTTTGTCAAAACTAAAATTAATTATCATGAACGGAAACATTGTGAAACTTGCGTGTGTTTTGATTGGAGTGTCTCTCGGATGTATTTCCTTGATGGGACAAGATGTGAAGGGAGCGAAGGCAGTACAGGCTGCGCTGAACCAGAAATGGGAAAGGCAGCGGAATAGTTTTATCCTGTCCACAGGGCCTTCTATTCCCGATGCTAGATTTAGTGTGAAAGATCCGCCTCTGGTTGGAAAAGGGTATGGATATGCTATGACAGGGCGCACGTTCGATTTGAGATATTCACACTATATTGATGAAGGCATTTCCCTCACTGCCTCTCTTGAGCATAAATATTTTGGCATCGATTATGAACGCTATAACCGTGCATTGAACATGGACCAGAACTCTCCTATAAAAGGAAGCTCGGTTTCTTTCCCCGGCAAGAAAGGGTTCTGGAGTGAAGGGTGGAATATCTTAGCCCTGGCAATTGGTCCATCTTACAGGTATGGCGTAAGTAGTCAATTATATCTCGAAACCTATATTTTAGTAGGATTAGCGAATAGCTATATCCCTGCGATTTCAATTTCAACAGCAGGAGATGATGGAAAGTATGCTGACTTTATAACGATGGGGCGTGAGAACAAACGTGTTTTCTATACCAAAATGATGGTAGCTATGACATACCTTCTAAGCGAATCGGTTTTTCTATCGTGCGGCTTTGGTTCAACGGATGACATCGGTCCTTCTTTCACAGGCCATGATTTTACATTTAACGAAGACGGGAGTAGAACTCCGAAGAAAACGAACTACTCGATGACGTCATTCGATTTATCTGTAGGCATCGGATATAGTTTTTGATACCTCCAGCTTTCCTCCCCTGGCAGCTCTGCTGCAATTCTACAAAACGGTTGTAGGAAACCGTTTGGGGAAAATACGACCGGTAGCACGTAGAGACGCGATTAATCGCGTCTCTACACGATAATGTTTTTATTTTGTCATTCGTCATTGATTCGTATCTTTGTAGCAAAATGTCAAAAATATCAAAATGTCAAAAAATGGTCTTTTTTTTCTTCGATATTTGAGGCGATTTTGGGCTTTTAACACGAAAAACGCAAGGATTTGAGGGTTTGGCAAATACAAAAAGACAGCAATGGTGAGTTGAAAATTGAAAATTGAAAGTATAGAGCGGGAATAATGCTCTACTATTTGTATTTTCCTTTCAATGGCTGCCATAACATCATTTAGGCACTCAAGGGATTTAAGGGTATTTTAAATCCTAAT
>BNTS01000032.1 GCA_025996775.1 Bacteroidia bacterium
ATGACATTAAACGATAGATGGGTAGGGTTTTGTTGAGCCCCGTTTGGATGACTCGGTAAGATACCAGCCCATTGGATGATTCCGGTTCAAGCATACTGACGGCAAAGTTCGCATTTTTCTGCGCCAAGGGGATGAAATAGGTTCCCGTAGGAAATTCTTTTGAACTCGGCTTTACGGATGTTTTCACTTGCACGGTGTGGATATTTTCCCAAAGCACCGGGCTTTCCGTTTATCCGTTACTTCCCAAGTTGGCATGACATCCTTTATTTCTCACTTCTTATATTACTCATACCTTAGTGCCGTAATCGGGTCGAGTGCTGCCGCTTTTTTGGCGGGATACCACCCGAAAAAAATGCCGATTGTCACGCATACTACAAACGAGACTACCACAGCGGTAATGCTGACCATAAAGCCCATATCAAACACAAATAATATCAATGCCGATAGCAAAAGCCCTACAATGATGCCGATGATGCCGCCTGCCAAACTAAGCATCGCGCTCTCGAACAGGAACTGGCGGAGGATATCTTTGTTTCTTGCACCTAACGAACGTCTCAGCCCAATCTCGCGCGTCCGTTCGGTAACGGTTACATACATGATATTCATGATGCCGATGCCGCCGACAATTAACGATATGGCGGCAATGGCGACCAAAAACGCCGAGAGAACAGCCATAATAGTGCCCATCATTTCAAGTATTTGCTTGAGAGAAGTCACTTCAAAATCAGGATCGCTGTCAGGTTTGATTTTGTGCATTTGTGTCATAATGGAATTTATTTCCTTGACCGCGTCTTCGGAGGCTTCCTCTGTCGTTGCCGAAGCCATAATCATGTGGATATAATCGATATTCAGCAAACGTTTTTGTACCGTGGTGTAGGGTGCTATGATGATATCATCATAGTCATCACCGGTCATGTTTTTTCCTTTTTCGGCGATAGTTCCGATAACGGTCATCGGCATCTTGCCGAAACGGACTTCTTTTCCCACCGGATTTTCGCCATTGGGAAAAAGACTTTTTATCACCGTTTGCCCAAGGATACACACTTTGGCCGCTGTTTCTTCTTCTTGTACCGTAAAAGTGCGTCCTTTTGCAATCTTGGAATTGGAAATATCCAAATAATCGACATTGGCCCCCATCATAATACCCGGACAGTTGTGCGAGCCGCATACGATTTGTTCCATACTGGTCACGCAAGGTGTTACTTTTGCAATATGACGCGCCCGTTTGCGAATGACTTCGACATCTCTCAGTTTCATGTTTTTCATATTCTCCGTGCCGACCACAACCCCCATCACGTCTTTTCGGACATTACTGACCATAATCAGATTAGTGCCCAGACCGGAAAACTGATTGCCGATAATGACTGTAGAACTTTGTCCAAGACTCACCATAAGTACCACGGACGAAATACCTATGATGATGCCCAGCATCGTTAGTACGGCACGTTTTTTATTTAACAACAAAGCGTTCCACGCTATTTTTATCAGATTCTTTATTTTCATTACGATTCATTTAATTTGTAATTGATTCAAGCATTTGGCGAGCAGATTGGGTTTCAACTTTTATATCTTTTACAATGAGACCGTCACTCAATAGAATGGTACGTTCTGTAAATGTGGCAATATCCGGCTCATGTGTAACGAAGACGATGCTTTTCCCCTTGCTGTGAAGTTCCTGAAACAGACACATGATCTCGTAAGAGGTTCGTGTATCGAGGTTTCCTGTGGCTTCGTCGGCAAGTAGCATTACAGGGTCTCCTGCAAGTGCGCGAGCGATAGCCACCCGTTGTTGCTGTCCTCCGGACATTTGGTTGGGTGTATGCTTCATGCGGTCTTTCAATCCCACTTGCTCCAACGCTTGTTCGGCGCGTTCGCGGCGCTGTTTGTCGGATACCGTGTTGTTGTAAAGCAACGGAAGTTCGACCTGTTCCAGCGCCGATGTACGCGGAAGAAGGCTGTAATTTTGGAAAACAAAGCCGATTTTACGGTTGCGTATGGTCGATAATTCGTCTTCCGAACGTTCCTTTACCGGAATATTGTCTATCATATATTCGCCCGCAGTGGGGCGGTCGAGACAACCGAGGATGTTCAGCAACGTCGATTTTCCGCTGCCGCTCGCTCCCATGATGCTGACAAATTCGCCTTTGTTCACTTCAAACGAAATACCTTTGAGCGCATGGACTTTTTCACTGCCGACTTCAAACATCCGTTGAAGAGTTTGTATTTTTATGATTGTATCCATTGTGTCGATTTTATTTTTTTGTAACCTCCGAAACAATAACTTCCTCTCCTTCTTTCACCCCCGACCGGGCAACAATGGAAATCCCGTCATTAATCCCTGTTTGAATCGTGCGCTCTTCGATTTTTCCATTCGATTTTATCTGCAGTGTTTTTCCGTCTTTCAAGGTTTCCATCGGTATAAGAATCCCTTCTTCCGACTGAATGTTGATACGGATGCTTGCCGTCATTCCGGGGAATAACCTTTCATCGGGGTTGGGTGCGTTCACGATGACGGTATACGTGACCACATTATTGGTCACTTTGGGGCTGATGCGGATTTGGCTCACCGTTCCTTCAAAGGTTTTGCCGGGATAGGCGTCAACAGTAAAGGTGACATGTTGGCCGAGTTTCACTTGCCCTAAATCGGCTTCGTCCACGTCGGCCTCCACCTGCATTTTGGTAAGGTCTTCGGCAATGGTGAAAAACGTGGGGGTACTGAACATGGCAGCTACCGTTTGCCCTATATTAACACTGCGTTTGAGTACCACTCCGTCGATCGGGGAATAAATATAGGCGTAGGAAAGATTCACTTTTGCTTGACTAAGATTTGCTTTTGCATCTTTCACCGCCATTTCAGCTTGCTCCTTGCGATTGACAGCTTCTTCAAATGAGACTTCCGTCGCGGCTTTTGATTCGTAAAGTTGCTTTATCCGGTCGTATTGACGGTTTGACAAGTTCAATTCGCTTTGCGCTTTGCTTAGCTGCGCCGATGCCTGATTTAATTTTTCCTGAAGCGTCAACTTGTCCAATTCGGCAAGCAACTCTCCTTTTTTCACATGGGAATTATAATCAGCATAAATTTTTTCAATCACTCCCGATACCTGCGTACCGACTTCTATCTCCTCCACGGGCTGAATATATCCCGTAGCCATCACGGTTATGGAGAGGTTTCCTTTGATAGCGGTTTCCGTCTGATATTGCACTTCATTATTATGCATCAACATAAATGCGATTATACCTATCACAGCAATACTTGCTGCTATGCTGCTTATTGTTACAATTTTCTTTTTCATTTTTTTATTGTTGTTATTGATTTGTTGTTGTTAGCTCACCCATGTAAACATCGAGTATTTTGCGTTTTAGCATGAACGAATACTTATCCCGGATATATTCGCTCAATGCATTGGAATAATTATTCTGCTGCTGAAGCAATTCCACGGTTGTGATAGAGCCTGCGCCATATTGTTTGCGACCTGTCGCAAAAGAGGCGGAATATGCCTCTTCTCTGATTTTCGAGGTCTCAAAACTATTTTGCGAAGAGACCACGTTGCGGTATTCCTGTAAGATGGTTTGTTGCAGGCTAAGTCCGGTTTGCTTTTTTTCCAACTCGGCCTGTTTCAACGCAATCCGGCTTTGCGTAACATTCGACTTCGCACGATTACGGTCGAATATCGGAATACTTGCCGTAATGCCTGCCTGTATGGTAAACCGGTTGGAAAGTTGTGTGGCGAAACGGGAAACGCCATCCAAATGTCCGTCGCCGACACCACCGGTCAGACTGACGGTCGGATAACGACCTGATTTTGCTATCTTTACGCCTGCGCCAGCAATCTCCACATCATACCGACTGATATGAAGGTCGGGGAGGTTTGCCAAAGCGCGTTCCAACACGATTTTTTCGTCGGGCAACAAAGCCATCCACGCAATCTCCTCCTCATCGGGATAGACGATTTCCAGCGCTTGCAATGGCTCGATGGAGAGTAAACCCTTCAACGCCAGCAAACTATTTTTGCGCTGAATAGTCGTTTCGACCATATTGTTTTTATCAGTAGCATACTGCGATTGCAGCAGCAGATAATCACTCTCAAGGATTTCTCCCGAACGTAAACGCTCACCTCCAAGTTTGAGCTGCTCCTCACTTGATTTCAACAGCGATTGTTGGTATTTAAGCAACTCTTCGTTCCCCAATGCCGAAAGAAAGGCCTGCAAAATTTGAATAACCAATGCGTTGTCATACTGTTTGATCAGATATTCGGCCTGTTCAGCCGACAATTTGTTTTTTTTGATATTCCCACTGATGTTGCCCCCCTGATAAAGAACGAGGGACGAATTAAGCCCGTAACTACCATTCCATGCTGCAGTATTGCTTTTGGAGTGATTCAGATTTTCACCGACGGTGGCGGACAGGTCGGGCAGACGCTCCATGTTTGATTGATTATACCGGTCTTGTGCCGCCTCTTCATTCAGCTTCACCGATTGGCGGGAATAACTGTTGCTTAACGCGAAGTCGATACACTGTTCCAAAGTCATTCGCAAAGGATAACCGGATTTTTCCTGTCCTGCCGCGATATGAACTGTTCCGCATAGAAACAGGATTAAAAAGATGTGTTTCATTTTCTGGATGTTTTATTGATTATTTTTTGAATTCTCAAAGACATTTTTCTGTTTTACTGTCGTCCTCTATCGTTGAAGACAAACGAGAGGCAAAAATATTTTCAGGAGATGGGGGAAATGAAAAAACGTGTAAACCATTTCATGATTTACACGTTTCTGCTCTGACTTACCGACTGTTTCAGGAATATAGAACATCGGCATACAATCCGGATAACCGATTTCGCAAATGTTTTACGGCATAATGTTTTCGTGACAGTAATGTATTGATCGGCACATCGGTGGTTTGTGAAATTTCTTTTACAGATAACCCGTCTAATTCCGTCAATTCAAAAACCTCGCGCTGTTCAGGAGGCAATTCGGAAAGGGCATTTTCTAATTCAACCCAAACCAACGACCGAAGGTATTCCGTTTCGGGCGAAGGTGATGTTTCGTTGTTGTCGAACAAAAGTTTCGAAAAATCATTCAATATTTCATCGCCCGATTCGTCATTTCGGTAAGCTGGCAGTTCTTCTTCGTGTTTTTTAATTCCTTTGTTGATAATTGTGTTCCTCGCAACCCTGTACAACCAGGCGGCTACCTGCTCAATCGGGTTCATCGTATTGTTAACGGTTTTCACTAATTGGTAAAACACATCCTGTAAAATATCATCCGCATCTTCCCTACTCGCAACGCGTTTGCGAATAAAGGCTTTCAGGCGCGGCTGATATTCTACAATCAGTTTTCCTACGTCTTGTTTTTCCGTTTGTTTATTCATTATCCTTCGCGGAATCATCGTCGAAATCAAAACCGCCTCCGGAAAAATGCCCTCTGTGCATATGCTCTCTTCTCCGGTTGATAAACTCTCTGCGTTGTTCATCTGTCATTTTCATCCACTTGTCATGCATAGGATTATCCCCGTACATTCCTCCCATACCTCTACCCATCATTCCTTGATGGCCAAATCCGCCGAACAGTATCCGGGCAAAGGCAAGTAACCCTAAGGCCTGCCAAAAATTGATGATTGTCAATCCAAAAATACACGGCATCAGCCAATTCCATAACAACATGGTAACGGCACTGAATGCTGCTATCGCTGCCGATCCTATGATTACGTGTCTAAATACATGCTTCTTCATATCCATTTAATTTTAAAAAATTTATTCCAATTGCTCTTTGCGGACAGATTACGACACATTTCCCGCATCCGGTGCACCGGATTGTATTGCGGGCGATTGCCTGTTTCCCGTTTTCCGTCATTATCATCTCCAGCACGCGATGCCTGCAAATTTTCACACATTTTCCACATTCTACGCATTTGTTGGGATGAACGAACGCCACACCTCTGTCTTTCTTTTTCCAAAACATTTCAGATTCTCAATTTACAAGATAATATTTAACCATAAACGAGAGACTACTCTCTGCTTATGAAAACAAATGAGAACGAAAAATATTTTATGGATTCGAAAAAAATCTCATTATATTATATAAAGAGAATTATTCCCCCGCCAACTCATATTTCCCCTGAATCCTTTCCGCCAAGTTGGTCATGTCCTCGTTGATTTTCGTCTTGGTAACTTCGGCGTAAATTTGGGTAGTCTTAATGTTAGTATGTCCCATCATTTGACTAAGCGATTCAATCGGAACGCCTTGTGAGAGACAGACCGAAGTGGCAAACGAGTGCCGACTCATGTGAGTAATCCCCTCCAAAAGCAAGCCATCCCAAGACAGAGCAAACGAAACGCAATCGGTTTAGAATAAGCAAGTTTGATTGATTTTTCCGTCTTGCAGAAAATGCAGAACCGGACATAAAATCGCAGTATTTCAGTTACCAAACCGTTAGCTGGTTGTTACCGGAAAACGGACAGGTAACAGGGTACGGACAAAAGAAATCAAATCGGTGTCCTTTACGCTGTTTTACAGCCTTTTGCATAACAAAGAACGCTTGTACAATGGCTAATTTTGCCACTAAAAATATAAGCGTATGAAAGTAGAAAAATTCAAGGTGTTGCTCTACCTCAAAATGAACGATTTGTGCCAAAAACCATTGACAATGGCGACCCCGAAGCATTGCAACAATTGGCAAAAGCCGTGGAAGAATGGATAACAGAACGTGCTACTCCAGTAGCTGTCAGTCAGATACAGGACTTATTTTCAGGAAATTTGAAACCCCAGTACATCTCTCCTGAACAGAAAAAAGTGGAAGAAAAATTCCAAGCAGACAATTTTGACTTGATTAATTGGTTTGTAATATCAAGTAAATAACTTGAAAATATGGAACAACAGTCAATTATAAATTACAGTGAAGCTATTAAGGCTATCAAAAGTGCCATCTTACAAAGCCGTTATCGTGCAGCAGCACTGGCAAATATATTTCCGAAAATAGCCGCGAAGGTACTTGGGGAACAAATGCCATCGAAACCATATCGGCTCAATTACAACAGGAATTGCCTGGATTGAGAGGGTTTTCGGCAACGAATATGAAAAAAATGCGAACTTTTTATGAAAGTTGGTGCGATGCTCTAAATCGTCCGTTACTAACGGACGATTTAGAAGTTGCTGATAATCATAGTGTTAAATTTCGTCCGTTACTGACGGACGAAATTAGAACAGATTTATTATTGCTAAATCATCAGCCAATGGCTGATGATTTGAAAGACACAGAGTGGAAACACTTTCTATCAATTAGTTTTACGCATCATTATGAAATGTTGTTAAAAACGAATTCATTAAATGAACGTATTTTCTACATTCAGCGGTGTGCTACCGAGTTTTGGAGCGTTGATAAATTGAAATACAACCTCAAAGCCAACCTGTACAGCAAGCAAGGCTCGATGCTCAACAATTTTACCAAAGCCATTGCTGATATTGATTTCCGCAAAGCCACACTAAATGCCTTCAAAGATGAATATCTGCTCGATTTTGTCAATATAGAAGACCCCGACGATGAGCCTGACGAAAGGGTGTTGGAAACCGCGATAGTAAACAATATCAAAAAGTTCATTATGGCTTTGGGTAAAGATTTTTCGTTTATTGGTAATCAGCATCGTATGATTATCGAGGAGAAAGAGTATTTTGTTGACCTCTTATTTTTCAATCGTCAGTTGCAATCTTTGGTTGCTATTGACTTGAAACGCGGGGAGTTCAAACCCGAATATCTCGGAAAAATGAATTTTTATCTTTCGGCGCTTGATGATAAAGTTCGTCTGTCGCACGAAAAACCGTCTATCGGCATTATTCTTTGCAAATCGCAAAAACAAAGCATCGTGGAATATGCTTTTCGCGATATGTCGAAACCTATGGGCGTGGCTACTTACACGCTATCTTCCGAACTTCCCGAACAATACCGCGATATTTTGCCCGATGCGGAAACATTAAGAAAATTACTATAATGTCTGAACCATGATTTTAATAAGATTAATTTGATTAACAAGATAATAACAGTATGAACTTAAATATTTTCAACACCGGTAATTTATATGATGCTGCCAAAGGGCTATTCAAACAGCTAAATATAAACCTTAATTCCAATACTACCACAGCATTGGATGCAAAAAGTATTCTTGGAGAGTTTTTCAAAGATAAAGAGCCGTTTTCCAATATCAAAGAACTTTACTTTGCGGGGCTTATCGACAACGGTATCTTTCAAAACTCCCTGTTTGAGGGTTCGATGAATAGGTTCATAATTATTACAATGCTATTTTGCAAAACCTGTTTTTTGGAACGCTCAATCAAAAAATGGGCGAAGACCGAAAATTTGCTAATATAAACGCTGATTTTCTGTGCACAAATTAATGTATGGAATAATTTAGACAGAACATAGTTTTTTATACATGCGGGCGACATTGATTATATAGCAAAAGTAGGCGATAAAGCATTTGGTATTCAAATAAAACCAGTTACTACCAAAGCAAATTTCGGAAGTTATTCAGCAACAGAAAGAATGAAGGCAAGTTTTGCCGATTTCGAAAGTAAATTCGGAGGAAAAGTATTTGTCGTTTTCAGTCTTGATGGAGAGATTGCAAATAAAGAAGTAATTGCAGAAATAGAGAAAGAAATAGGTCGACTTGGATAATGCCCTTGCCCAACTGCAAGCCTGCCGCCATTGCCTTGTGATATTTGAAAGTTCGGACGAAAGCCGAACGTTTTTGTATAGAAGGCTGGGAACACAATTTGACAGGAAAGTGAAAACGATAATCCGATAACGAAAATAGAAGATACTTTGCACATCCACGTATTAGAGATTGCGCACACATAATCCGAAGAAAATCCGTATCTTTGCGGCTCAAATAAAAAATGTGAGCAGTATGCAGAAGCCTTCTATACCTAAAGGAACCAGGGATTTTTCGCCGGAGGAGATGGCGAAACGTAATTATATATTCGAAACGATTCGCGAGGTGTTTCATCTTTATGGTTATCAGCAGATAGAGACACCGGCCATGGAAAATCTGTCTACTCTGATGGGAAAGTATGGAGAGGAAGGGGATAAGCTGTTGTTTAAGATTCTGAACTCGGGGGATTGCTTCGCCGGAATTACGGACGAAGAGTTGTTGGAACGAAATCCGATAAGATTTGCCGCCAAAGCTTGCGAGAAGGGTTTGCGTTACGACCTGACTGTCCCCTTTGCCCGCTTCGTGGTGCAGCATAGGAATGAGATCAGCTTTCCTTTTAAGCGTTACCAGATACAACCTGTCTGGCGGGCCGACCGTCCGCAGAAGGGGCGGTATCGGGAGTTTTATCAATGTGACGCCGATGTGGTAGGCTCGGATTCGTTGATGAATGAGGTGGAGCTTGCGCTTATTATTAATGAGGTATTCAGCCGCCTGAAGATAAGGGTGAGCATCAAAATAAATAACCGGAAAATACTTTCGGGCATTGCCGAAATTATTGGCGAAGCTGACAAGATTGTGGATATAACGGTGGCCATAGACAAATTCGACAAGATTGGACTGGAGAAGGTAAACGAGGAACTTCGCTTGAAAGGTTTGCCCGAAGAAGCCATCACCCGCCTGCAACCCATCATCCTGCTGAGCGGAACAAACGGGGAGAAGATAGAGGAGTTGAAAAAGGTATTGGCCGCCTCGGAAACGGGATTGAAAGGCGTGGCCGAACTGGAGTATATCCTCAACCGCCTCAAAGGCGTAAATCTGCAAGCCGGTATTGAATTAGACCTCACGCTGGCACGGGGACTCAACTATTACACCGGCGCTATCTTCGAGGTAAAAGCCTTGGACGTAGAAATGGGCAGTATTACCGGCGGCGGAAGATATGACAACCTGACGGGCGTTTTCGGTCTCGATGGCGTTTCAGGTGTTGGCATCTCTTTCGGCGCCGACCGCATTTTCGACGTGTTGAACCAATTGGAACTTTATCCCGCTGATTCGTTGCAGACTACACAAGTCTTGTTCGTTAACTTCGGTGAGAAGGAAGAAGAATACCTGTTTCCCTTGCTGGCAGAGGTTCGCGCCGCCGGCATACGTGCGGAACTCTATCCCGAAGCAGCCAAGATGAAGAAACAAATGGGCTATGCCGATACCAAGAAAATCCTTTACGTAGCCCTCGTCGGAGAAAATGAGATAGCTGCAGGAAAGATTAACCTGAAAAACATGCTAACCGGAGAACAAGAATTGCTGACAACAGACGAACTTATCAGCAAATTTTAAGCGCATTTGTCAGTTTGCAACGACAACCTGTCAGATTCACACGATTGGCACAGATTTCGCAGGATGATAAACAGAAAATAATAATCATATATAATTACTAACAATTAAATATATAATAGCAGATATGAACATTAAACCATTAGCAGACAGGGTGCTTATACAGCCTGCTGCTGCAGAAGAAAAGACAGTAAGCGGAATCATCATCCCTGATTCAGCTAAAGAAAAACCCCTGAAAGGTGAAGTTATTGCCGTAGGTAACGGAACAAAGGACGAGGAAATGATCCTCAAAAAAGGAGATGAAGTATTATACGGCAAGTATGCCGGAACAGAAATTGAACTTGATGGAGAGAAATATCTCATCATGCGTCAGTCTGATATTTTGGCAATTATCTAATTAATAATAAGTAAGTAATCATGGCTAAAGAAATTAAATTCAATATGGAAGCCCGCGACCTTCTGAAGAAAGGCGTGGATGAACTGGCTAATGCAGTTAAAATAACACTCGGTCCAAAAGGTCGTAATGTAATTATCGAAAAGAAGTATGGCGCTCCCCAGATAACAAAAGACGGTGTTACCGTTGCAAAGGAAATAGATCTTTCCGACGCTTACGAGAACATGGGCGCTCAGTTGGTAAGGGAAGTAGCTTCTAAAACAAACGACAACGCAGGCGACGGTACAACAACTGCTACTGTTTTGGCACAATCTATCATAGGCGTAGGTTTGAAGAACGTAACCGCCGGTGCAAACCCGATGGATTTGAAGCGCGGTATCGACAAAGCTGTAGCAAAGGTTGTTGAAAACATTGCTTCACAAGCTGAAGCTGTAGGTGATAGCCTTGAGAAGATTGAAAACATAGCAAAAATCTCTTCCAACGGCGACGAGAACATCGGTAAACTGATTGCCGAAGCTATGAAGAAGGTTAAAACAGAAGGTGTTATCACAGTAGAAGAGGCCAAAGGTATTGAAACAACTGTAGACGTTGTAGAAGGTATGCAGTTCGACCGCGGTTACATCTCTCCGTACTTCGTTACAGACAGCGAGAAGATGGAAGCCAACCTGGAAAATCCTTTCATCCTGATCTACGAAAAGAAAATCTCTATCCTGAAGGAGTTACTCCCCATCCTTGAACAAACGATACAAACCGGACGTCCGCTGCTTATCATTGCCGAAGACATCGACAGCGAAGCCTTGGCTACCTTGGTAGTAAACCGTCTGCGTGGTTCTTTGAAGATTTGTGCCGTAAAGGCTCCGGGCTTTGGCGATCGCAGAAAAGCAATGTTGGAAGATATAGCCATTTTGACAGGTGGTACGGTAATTGCCGACGAAGTAGGTCTGAATTTGGAAGGCGCAACATTGGATATGCTGGGAACAGCCGAGAAGATTGTTGTAAACAAAGACAATACAACCATCGTTAACGGTGCCGGCGACAAGGAAGCTATCAAAGCTCGTGTTGCACAGATAAAGGCTCAAATAGAGGTTACTACCTCTGACTACGACAAAGAAAAACTTCAGGAACGCTTGGCTAAATTGTCGGGTGGTGTAGCTGTTCTCTACGTAGGCGCTCCCTCTGAAGTAGAAATGAAAGAAAAGAAAGACCGTGTAACCGATGCCCTCAGCGCTACACGTGCTGCAATCGAAGAAGGTACCGTTCCCGGTGGTGGTGTAGCTTACATCCGTGCCATCGAAGTATTGGAAGGCCTGAAAGGCGAAAATGAAGACGAAACTACCGGTATCGAAATCATCAAACGCGCTATCGAAGAGCCGCTTCGTCAAATCGTGTTCAATGCAGGTAAAGAAGGTGCCGTAGTAGTTCAGAAGGTTAAAGAAGGCAAAGGCGACTATGGTTACAATGCCCGCACCGATGTATACGAAAACCTCTGCAAGACAGGCGTTATCGACCCCGCAAAGGTAACTCGAGTAGCTTTGGAAAACGCCGCATCAATTGCCGGTATGTTCCTTACAACCGAGTGTGTCATCGCCGAGAAGAAAGAAGACACTCCTGCTATGCCAATGAACCCGGGTATGGGTGGCGGCATGGGCGGCATGATGTAATCCATTCTTGAGAATAATATAAAAAAAGAAAAGCGAGGTAATAATGTATCTCGCTTTTCTTTTTTTGTACTATATTTACGGCAAAATTCAAAGGATGCAGCAATACACAGAAGAGGAATTGGTAGAACGTTTACGGGATAACACCACTTTAAGAAGCGCTTTCACCCAAGTAGTGAGTATGTATAGCGAGAAGTTGTATTGGCAAATAAGGAAAATGGTGTTAAGCCATGATGATGCGAACGACTTGCTACAGAATACATTTATGAAGGCCTGGATGAATATAGAGTACTTCCGGGGAGATGCAAAATTATCTACCTGGCTTTACAAGATTGCCATCAACGAATGTATCACCTTTTTGAACCGGCAGCGTGCCACACAAAATGTGTCGATGGACGATACCGATGTATATTTGCTTGAACGGCTGAAGGGCGACGAGTACTTCGACGGAGATGAGGCACAGATGAAGTTGCAGCAAGCCATTATTCAGCTTCCCGAGAAACAACGCCTGGTTTTTAACCTGAAATATTTTGAAGATATGAAATATGAGAATATGTCTGACATATTGGGAACATCGATAGGAGCGCTTAAAGCATCCTACCATCATGCTGTGAAAAAAGTCGAGGACTTTTTAACGAAAGACCTTTAAACCTTTCTATCAAGCAATAGTCAAAAGAACATAATAAATGTAGAAACATGAAAAAGGGCATTACAAACCTGGACGAATTAAAAGGGAAAAATCCCTTTCGAGTGCCTGAAGGTTATTTTGAAAGCCTGACGACGCAAATTATGGAACAACTACCGGAGAAAAGGCTTCCTGAGCCTGTAAAAGTCTCATTGGTGAACCGTATGCTCCCATGGGTATATCTTGCAGCCATGATTGCAGGTCTTGGATTCTTCTTTAAAGTATTGAACATTGGGGATGAAAACGCCAGTAAACCAAGTGCTTCCGAATCTTTCTTGGTGCAAAGTAATACTCCTGACGGAGCGTATTCTGCCATTGATGAAGAGGAGGATTTAGACTATTTGGACTATTTGGAGTCGCAATATGTTAGCTATGCTTTAGCAGAAAAAATGGGGAATTTCGAATGAATTAAAAAAAACAAGCTTTTTAGCATATTTTTGTAATATTTTTTTGTATGAATAAAATAATTATCATTACATTTGGAGCGTTATTCGTTCTGTCCTCCTTTGAAGTATATGCTCAGAGCAGAACGGATGCATTTGATAAGGAGTCGTTTCTTAGTGAACGAAAAGCCTTTATAACATCTGAATTAGGTCTTACACCAAGAGAGGTGGAACAATTTATTCCTTTAATGGAGGAGTTACAACAAAAGAAGTTCGAAGCCGGTCAGAAATGCAGAAAGCTCTCAAAAGATATTAAACAGAAGAACAGCCTTACAGATGGCGATTACTTAATAGTAATCGACGAATGTTTAGGGGCAAGTTTGAAAGAAGCAGAGCTGGAAAAAGATTATTACGAGAAATTTAAAAAGATATTATCACCTGAGAAGCTTTATAAATATAAAGACGTGGAGTTTAAATTTACCAGGGAGTTTGTGAGGAACAACTCAAGAGAAGGGCAAGAAAGAACAAGACGAGGTGAGAAATTGAAATAGATATGATATTATCATTATTTGTGTTTTTTGTTTAGATTTAGTTTTGGCGTTTAAGTTAAGGGAGGGGTGGCGACGTGATGTCGGTTCCCCTTTTGTTTTTTGCCCCCTACCCTAAGAGATAATCCCGTACATTTTCCTTCACTTGTGCAGCAAATACCTCATCTTCCACCTGCAAGGAGGCAGCTATTTGTTGATATATCTGACGGATATCTACACGAGCTTCGTCAGTCTCTGTGAATAGGCTATGGGGCCAAGCGGCCACAAGCGCCTCGGGATTGTAGTTGGCTCCAAAGGAGAGATAGAGACCTTGGCTTATCAGTTGCCTGGCTAAGATGCCGTTACCACGAAAGCCGTGTATGATCCAAGTCATTTGTGGGCCGACCTCTTTCTTAACAGCCAGCAATTCTTCCCAAGCTTTGACGCAATGGACGATAAGTGGTTTATGTATTTCTTCTGCAAGCCTTGCCTGAAGAAGGAAGACTTCCTTTTGTAATTGCAGGGGCGACTTTGCCAGCTTGTCGAATCCTGCCTCGCCAATGGCTACAACGTTTGTACGAGAGGCAGCCTCTCCTAATTTCTCCATTTGTTTCTTTACATTATATATATACCACGGATGGATGCCTACCGATTGCAAAGGAGCATTGAGAGGTGTGTCATTCTCATCTACGATCCGGTTTATCACTGTAATATCTTCAGGATGCAGAGAAGGAGTATGCGTATGGATATCGCAGAATGTCATCAGGGAACAGGGTCGTATCCACTCCCGCCCCAAGGATTGCAGCGGAGGATTCGTTTGACGGCAAGATAGAAACCCTTCAGAGGACCATATTTCTTCAGCGCTTGTACAGCATATTCAGAGCACGTAGGCACATAGCGACACGATGCCGGTGTATAGGGGGAGATACAATATCTGTAGAAATAAACCGGTAAAAGAAGAATTGCTGTGAAAAAACGCTTTATCATTGAGTAGTCTGAAGTATTTTCATCGCTTTCGTCATGGCCTTCTCCATATTAGTGAAGGGATGTATCTCCTTGTCTATATAGAGGAAGGCGAGGAACATGGATTGATTTTTTTCAGCCAATGTCTCCATCAGGGCTTGCTTACGTACCCGATAGACCTCACGAACCTGACGTTTGATATAATTTCTCCCCACGGCTTTCCTGATTCTTTTCTTAGGAACGCTCACCATAAAGGTTAATGGAACAGGCCCGGCTTCATCCATCGGCAGATAAACAACACGCAAAGGAAAAGCTACGAAGGACTGCCCTTTCGCATAGAGTAAATCAATGTTTCGTTTCCAAGACAGGCGTTCCTCTTTCGGCAGGGTATTACTACGCTTACTTACCATTCTTTTTCCCGTTGGCCAGTTCCTTCTTGAGATATAGCTCAAGAGCAGCCGTCATAGAAGGGGCTTCAGGAGTTGGAGCTTCTACATCAAGACGCAGTCCGGCTTCTTTTACCGCCTTGGCTGTAGTAGGTCCAAAACAACCTATCCGTATATCTTCCTGCTTGAAGTTGGGGAAATTCTTCAACAACGAGGTTATACCCGAGGGACTGAAGAATAACAGCATATCGTAATCAAAGGTCTCGTCACTGGTGAAATCATTACATACCGTTCGAAACATAACAGCCTTCAGGTAATTGATTTTCTTTGCATCAAGCAACTGAAACAAATCATCTTTATGGACATCAGATACAGGAACAAGATAAGTTTCCTTCGGATGTTTTCCTATGATTGTAGCCAAATCTTCCACTTTCCCCGATTGGCTGAAGAAAATTTTACGCTTTCTGTACACGGTATATTTCTGCAGATAAACAGCAATAGCCTCTGTCATACAGAAGTATTTCATGGTCTCAGGTATATTAACCCTCAACTCTTCACACAAGTGAAAGAAGTGATCAATAGCTGTCCGAGCTGTAAAAATAACAGCCGAAAAGTCAAGAATCGAGATACGCTGTTGCCTGAATTCTTTTGCCGACAACGGTTCCACCTTAATAAAAGGCCTAAAATCTATTTCCACCCCATACTTTTCCGCAATGTCGAAATAGGGCGATTTCTCTGATGCGGGTTTAGGTTGAGAGACAAGCAACCTTCTTATCTTTAACGCCATATAGCAATCCCATCTATAAAATTACACAAATAAAAAATTCCTTCATACAAGAATATAAGAGGCAAAATTTCTTGGGCGCAAAGGTACAAAATAATATACAAAAATGCTACACCTTTGATATTAAATATGCAGATTGTCTTATAAATGATTATCAAACGCCAAAACACATACAAAAAAACGAACATAATGATTGGAATACGGGGCTGTGTTTCGATAAAAGCTAACCATAAAACAGGCAGATATAACAACACGCCCCAGAAGCCGGTTGCGGCTGCATAACCCATTCTCCAAGCCGAATACTGTTCGTCGGTAGCGAATATGGCCCCCAACATGCTATACAATATTTGCTTGAGCAGATAAAGGGCAAATAAAATAACGAATACAAGGCCTATAACAGCCAGATTGGTGCCTAAATTGAAATCACCGATATAACCGTAGATGCGGCTCGACAGAAAAAGGATGAGTGAAGTGAGAAACAAGCTCTGGAAGATCATAAAACTACGGAAAACCGTTTCGTTCCCGTCGATATTTTCAAACAAGCTCAAACGATTTTTGATAAAAAAAACATCTCGTACCATCTTTACAAAGAGGCGGAAGTTGGAATGGAAAACGAGTGCAAAGACAAGTAACAATGCAAACAATAGTGCGAAGATTAAATCGTTCACCATCTGCCCGTCCCAAAGCCGAACTCCAACGTATCCTTCAAATCCCTGCATTTCGTGTAATTTGATGGCAAAAGTAATAGAAAAAGGTGTAAAAAAAAAGGAAACGGCGGAACTCACGTTTGGCCGTTTCTACATTTAACCGTTTTAAACAAAAAGAAAAAGTTAGTTAAGGTTCACAGAAAATATAATTAAGTCTTTATTCATAAGACCTGAATATCTCATTTTTCGTCGCAAAGATAGTGATAAATATTTATTGTCACAACTAATTCTTACTTTTTTTGCTATTTGATAGCGGTATTTATTTACTTTTTAGCGCTATCTTTGCGCTTTTATATCATTCAGATGATAATTAATGACAGACTTTGAAATTCATATTCTTGGCTGCGGGTCGGCCTTGCCTACTACTCGTCACTTGTCGTCTTCGCAAATTGTCAAATTGAGGGATAAACTTTATATGATTGACTGTGGCGAAGGAACGCAAGTGCAATTACGCCGTATGCACATGAAATTCGGCCGACTGAACCATATTTTCATATCTCACATGCACGGCGATCATTGCTTTGGTCTGCCGGGTTTGATCTCTACGCTTGGGATGTTGGGAAGAAAAGGAGATTTATTTATTCACGGTCCTAAGGAATTGGAAGACTTTTTGGAGCCTATCTTGAACCTGTTTAACAAAGGGCTTGGTTTCCAAGTTTGCTTCCATGCAATAGACCCTACTCAACATACGCTCGTAATGGAAGATCGTTCGGTAAAGGTCTATTCCATACCTCTACACCATCGCATCCCTACTTGTGGCTACTTATTCGAAGAGAAGGCGAAAGAAGCACATCTGATTCGCGAGATGGCCGATTTTTATCAAATACCTGTACGCCTTCTACAAGGCATTAAGCGGGGAGACGATTTTATTACTGCCGAGGGAGAGGTAGTAGCAAACTCACGCTTGACACGCCCTGCAGAGCTTCCACACCGATACGCATATTGTTCTGATACGGCTTTTTTTCCTGAGATTGTTCCTATCATTCATGGAGTGAATTTGCTATATCACGAGGCTACGTTTGCCAAGCAGGATATAGCGCGTGCACGCGAAACCAACCATTCTACAGCCGCCCAGGCTGCTGAGATAGCCCGACGGGCTGAAGTAAAGAGACTTATTATTGGACATTTTTCGGCAAGATACGAAGATGAAGAGGTGCTCCGCTTAGAAGCAGATAGCATCTTCCCGGGAACGATTCTCGCCAATGAAGGTTTAGTGGTGACGGTTTAATACTGCTTCATCCATTCCGTAGCGCAAAGTTCCAGTTCGTTGTACCATTCTTGGCCGAACTTGCGGACTAAAGGCTCTTTCAGGAAGCGATAAAGGGGGATTTGCTCCTGCCTGCCCAGTACCTCCGCACATTTACAGATACGCCAACGATCATAGTTAACAGCCTTATAGTTTTCATATTCTTTTACACGTATGGGGTATAGATGGCAGGATACGGGCTTCATAAAGTCGGTCAATCCCTCGCGCCAGGCTTTTTCGATGGCGCATTTGCAAATGCCCTTTTCGTCGTAAAAGGTAAACACACAATCTTTTCCATTTACAATAGAAGTTACTGTTTCGCCCTCTGCATCTATATAAGCAACCCCCTGTTTACGAATAACGGCCTGCGCCTCGGGGCGCAGGCCATTCCATATCGTTGGTAATACTTTCTGCAGTTCTGCCAGTTCGTACTTGTCAAGCGGGGCGCCTGCATCGCCTTCAATGCAGCAAGCGCCTTTGCAAATCGATAAATCACAAACAAAAAAACGCTCCAGTATGTCTAAACTTACTAAGGTGTTCCCTATTTTAAGCATGAATGACCTGTCATTTCTTTCGGTTGCGGAATACCCATGATATGCAGGATAGACGGGGCTACGTCGGCCAGTTTACCGCCCGTCGTACTTGCATTGGGATTGGCTGTAACATAGATGAACGGAACCGGATTCAACGAGTGGGCCGTATTAGGCGTACCGTCTTCATTCAGCGCATGATCAGCGTTGCCGTGGTCAGCTATGATAATCGCTTCGTAATCGTTGGCTTTAGCAGCTTCCACGGTGTCATGCAGGCACTTGTCTACGGCTACTACGGCTTTCTCTATGGCTTCGTATACGCCGGTATGACCTACCATGTCGCCATTGGCATAGTTCACCACGATAAAGTCAAACTTCTGCGAATTAATAGCTTCCACCAATTTGTCATTCACTTCATAAGCGCTCATCTCAGGCTTGAGGTCGTAGGTTGCTACTTTGGGGGAGGGAACGAGGATACGTTCTTCACCCACAAAAGGAGCTTCACGCCCACCATTGAAGAAGAAAGTTACGTGAGCATATTTTTCTGTCTCTGCAATATGCAGTTGAGACTTTCCAAGCGACGCCAGATACTCGCCCAAAGTGTTGTTTACGTTGTCCTTGTCAAAGATGACATGCACATCTTTGAAGTTTGCATCATAAGGCGTCATGCAGTAAAACTGCAAATTGGGGATGGTATGCATCCCTTCCTCCGGCATATCCTGTTGAGTTAGTACGATGGTCAGTTCCTTAGCACGGTCGTTACGGTAGTTGAAGAAGATAACCACGTCGCCTTCTTCTATAACGGCTACCGGTTTCCCGTTTTCAGTATGTACAATAGGCTTGATAAACTCGTCTGTTACACCCTCGGCATAGGATTCTTCCACGGCTTTTTTCATACATTCAGCTTGTTTTCCTATACCGGTTGTCAGCAAGTCGTAGGCAACTTTGACACGCTCCCAGCGTTTGTCGCGATCCATTGCATAGTAGCGACCAATAACGGAAGCAATCTTCCCGCCGGTTGATTTCAGATGGTCTTCCAGTTGCCCGATAAAACCTACGCCGCTTTTCGGGTCGGTGTCTCTTCCATCCATAAAGCAATGTACATACGACTTGGTAATGCCGTATAGTTTTGAAATATCCGTCAGTTTAAAGAGATGTTCCAAAGAGCTATGCACACCTCCATCGGATACCAATCCCATGAAGTGTATCTGTTTGTTGTGTTCTTTGGCATAGCTGTAGGCGTTCTTTATCTCGGGGTTATCTAATATGGCGTTCGTACGGCAGGCAATGTTAATCTTCACTAAGTCTTGATAAACAACACGCCCTGCGCCGATGTTCAGGTGACCTACTTCCGAATTACCCATCTGCCCGTCGGGTAAACCTACATTCTCTCCCGAAGCCTGCAATTGCGAGTGAGGATACGTCTTCATCAGGTAATCCCAGTAAGGCGTCGGCGTTTGATAGATGACGTCATCTTTACCTTTATCACCTATCCCCCATCCATCACAAATAATTAATAATGCTTTTTTGCTCATATCTTTGTTTCCTTTCTTTCTATACATTATACATAATACATATACACGTTAAAATCTTTTTTAATCACGTCTGGCTCCCGAGAATATCATGATGTAATATACCAGCGTGGCCAGCGAACTCAAAGCGGCTACCACATACGTATAAGCGGCTGAGCGGAGAGCATCGACAGCTTTGTCATAATTATAGACGTTGGTAATTCCGGCATCACTAAGCCATGCGACAGCTCGCTGACTGGCATTGATTTCAACCGGCAGCGTTATGAAGCTGAACAAGGTAGTAACTGCAAACAGGATAATTCCGGCAAGCATCAAAAAGGGAAATGTGTTAATCAACAGAATTCCTGCTAATATAACCCACGTCATGATATTGGACGAGAAACTTACGAAAGGCACTAAGGCCGAACGCATTTTCAAGGGTGCATAAGCTCGAGCATGCTGAACAGCGTGACCACATTCATGAGCAGCCACAGCTGCTGCGGCCACACTATTACTCGAATAAACCGGCTCACTTAAATTCACCGTCTTATTCACCGGGTTGTAATGATCAGTCAGGCTACCGGGTGTAGAGGTAACTTTCACATCGTATATTCCGTTATCGTGCAGCATTCTTTCAGCTACATCTCTACCAGTCATCCCATTTTGAAGGGGTATCTTCGAATACTTCTCAAACTTGTTTTGCAGGTTGCGTGAAACAAGCCAGCTAACTACTGCAACACCAATAAATATGATCCAGGAAATAGGCATAATCTTTCTACTTTTAAAGTTTATATAAAATAGCTATCAAAAACCTTGCCATTGTAATAATGTCAGAAAAAGGCTGAATTAGTGACAAATCAGCTCAGTCCTCCGTATAGCGTATAATAGTCTGTTCTCTGTCAGGACCAACCGATACGATTTCAATGGGTACTTCCAGCTCTTCTTCCAGGAAGTTCAGATAGGCATTAAACTCCTCCGGAAATTCGTCTTCACTCCGGATAGAGGTCATATCAGTTTCCCATCCGGGCAATTCAACGTAGATTGGCTCCAATGTATCATCAATTTCATAAGGAAACCCGGTCACTTCTTTCCCATTTATTGAATAGGCTACACATGCTTTGATGATTTCAAAACTATCGAGCACATCACTCTTCATCATGATGAGTTTGGTTACCCCGTTAATCATAATGGCGTACTTCAGCGCTACCAGGTCTATCCATCCGCAACGACGCTTGCGACCGGTTACCGAGCCAAACTCATTTCCATTACTGCAAATGGTTTCACCCGTTTCGTCGAGGAGTTCAGTAGGGAATGGCCCACTGCCTACCCTTGTGCAATATGCTTTGAATATGCCATATACCTCCCCAATGTTACGCGGAGCTACGCCCAGCCCGGTACAACATCCGGCACATATCGTGTTGGAAGAAGTGACGAAAGGATACGAACCAAAATCAATGTCGAGCATCGTGCCTTGAGCGCCTTCGGCCAGCACAGATTTGCCTTCTTTCAGGTAGTTATTTATTGCGTGTTCACTGTCTATCAGGTTGAATTTTTTCAAATAGTTCAGAGAGTCGAGCCATTCGGCTTCCAACTCACGAATATCGTACTTGTAGTTCATCGCTTTCAAAGTGGCTTCGTGCTTTGCCTTGGCAGCAGCATATTTCGCATCGAAATCGTGCAGCAAATCCCCTACCCTCACTCCGTTTCTTCCTACCTTATCTATATAAGCCGGGCCGATGCCCTTTCCGGTAGTACCTATTTTGCCATCGCCTTTAGAGACTTCGTAAGCGGCGTCAAGTACACGATGAGTTGGTAAAATGAGATGCGCCTTTTTAGAGATTGACAGACACTTTGTCAGGTCGTGTCCTCCGGCTGCTAATGCTTCAGCTTCCTGTTTAAACAACAAAGGGTCGAGCACTACGCCGTTACCTATGATATTTTGCTTTCCTCCCTGGAAAATACCGGATGGAATCGAGCGCAGAATATATTTCCGGCCATCAAATTCCAAAGTATGCCCTGCATTGGGGCCTCCCTGGAAACGAGCTACGACATCGTATTTCGGCGTTAGCACATCTACTATTTTCCCTTTGCCTTCGTCGCCCCACTGTAACCCTAATAGTACATCTACTTTCATGATAAATTGTATTTATTCTTGTTTTTCTGTTTTTTCCTGCATTTATTGCAAATGCCGTACACATATAGCGAAAAGTATTCAGGAGTGAATCTGGTTATATGTGCGTAGATGCTATTCCTCAAAATAGCATCTAACTTAACCTCGCGTTGTGCTCCACAAATGCTGCAAACTTGGTGAAGATGGGTTTCTGCTCTCTTCCTCAGCTCGTATTCCACTCTTTTTGAGTGAATTTGATGTCTGACGATAATGCCACCCTCTACCAATACTTCGATTGTATTGTAGAGCGTAGCTTTGCTGACATGGAATTTTGCCTCAGCAAGTTGTTGCTCAAGTTGATCTACAGTGAAATGATCCGAAAGAGAGCATATTTGTTTAAGAATCGTATGTCTCTCTTCCGTTTTTCGTAGATTCTTTTCTGTCAGATAATTAGAAAAGTGATTACAAATTTCTTTATATGTTTTATCGTCTATTACCATAGCAATTTTGCGCGAATGGCAAAGGTACATATTTCTTTCTTAGCAAACAACCGCCCTGCCATTTTTTACACTCGGTTCACGTCCTAAAAGTTCATAGCTATCGTGCCCTCCAAATCTCTTATTATGAAAGGTGCAGAGAAAGCGCGGATGAAGAACATCGAGCTAATATAAGGTAATCAAATATTCAACCTGGGAACAAACATTAGCTATTTATCAATTCCAACAGCTTGGCGTCTCTGTGTGCGGAAGTGAAATTGTTCATATACAGGTTATAGGCATTTTGACCCCAGGTCTCCTGCAATTTAGGATTGTTAATTAATTCACCCAATTCTTTTACCAATGTTTTTTCGCTGCCTAAAGGATAAGAAATCCCGGAAACATGATCTTCAAAGTAATAATTGATGGAAGAAATATCGGTATATATAATAGGTTTTTTGTGTTGCATGGCGCTCAAGCACAGCATTTGTCCTGAAGCGCCCACATCCGATTTTAAAGGAACCAAAACTATTTTTGCATGAGCGAGAAGCGTTTCAAAATCAGTATTTGGCAAGTTCTTAAATAACATTACATTTTCGGGAATATTATTCTCTTTGAAATCGGTATTCAGATGGGAAGCAACGATAACAAACAATTGATCCGGGAAAGCGTTGGCACATTGTAACACAAGCGAATAATCCCGATTGGTATAACCGCCCGTAAAAATATAGCTTCCCGGTTGAAAATCGAAAGCGTATGATTCTTTTATCGGAATGATATCCGCGCAATATGGGACAAACTCAACGGGAATGGAAGTAAGCCTTTTGTAGAAATCAACTTCTTTCGGAGACTGAACAATCAACGTGCACTTGGGATTATTGAGTAAAAACCGAAGGATAGCCTGGATTAGTTTTTTTTCTCCGGTCTCATGAAGGTAGAAATTATAGATAAATAGATGGAAGTTCTTACCTGAAAAAGGATAGAATAATCTGCACGCCAACAAGATTGCATAATACCCTCCAAGACAAAAAACGCGGTTGTTTCTGAATGAGTGTAACTTGAAGATAACTTTAAACAAACAAATAATTTCCCTTACTATATAAGCCCGTTTATTGATAAAGCGTTTGTTTTCGGTTTTGAAAAAAGCGAATTGCTCAACCTCATACCCTTTTTCCTGAAGCAGCTTAGAGAATGTATTTCCCTTGAACAGGGAATAATACAACTCAATGATTATCATCTTTGGAATCATTCTGAAATATGTGCTATTATCCAATTATAATGTAATTTGACTCTTTCACTCAATATTAAAAACGATCCTTACATGTATTTTATTGCCTTGTTGCTACCACTAATAAACTGAAGGGGAGAAAATTTGGAGAAGCAGTAGCAATATATGGTAAAATGCGACGTTAATAGAATGATATTATTAATTTCACAAATTAAAAATTAAGTAACGCCTAATGGAAGGGAAAAAGGACAACGAAGTCATAGGGTTAAAACCCATTATCATCGATTATCTACTTCACTGGAAACTTATTATCGGTGTAGGATTGTTTGCAGTTATTGCAGCTATCCTCTATCTGATATTCTATCCGAAAACGTATGAAACCATGGCACGCGTTCAGATTCAGAACGGGAGCAACCCTTTATCGGGAGGCGGAAGCATGCCTTTGGGTGAAGCTGCCGGGCTAATGAGATCGTTCGGATTGGGAGGTCTTCAGGCTGGGAGTATTATTATTGATGATGAGATTTCCACCTTTACTTCAAACGCCCTGCTGAGCCGGATGGTTTACGAACTGGGCGTCTATGTGGACTACAGCAAGCCTTGGACCTTCGGCTACAGGATGTATGAGGAAAGCCCGTTGGTTGTGACTTGCGACTCAATTTCGATTGCTCATCTGGACAATACAATAGAATTTAATGTTTCTGTTTCGGAAAAGCAGGTGAAGATTAAGACAGAAATAGAAAGCCTTAATTATAAGGAAACGTTTCAGTTTACCTCCCTCCCTGCCGTAGTCAGCCTGAAAGAAGGCAATTTTATTTTTAATTATACCGACATAGGACGCAGCCTGTCAAAGATTCACCTATTGGCGACAGTCAATCCGCTCACGACTGTAAGTGAAACACTGGTTAAAGACTTGCTGGTAGAGGAGTTGTCTAAAACTTCAAACGTGATTGAATTTACAGCCACCGACTATAAAAAGCAACGAAGCAAAGACATGTTTAATACATTAATTAAGCTATACAATGAGCAGGAAACGTCCTACAAAAAGGATTTGGGAGATAAGTCGCTGTTGTTTCTTAATGACCGTATAGATCAAATGTTGCAAGAGCTTGCCGATGTGGAAAGGGCTATTGAGGTATACAAAAGCAAGAACAAGATAACGAGTGTCGAGATGGATGTGCAGTACTATGCCGAGTACATGAAGGAGTTACAAATGAAGCTGATAGAAACTCAACAGCAAACCCACCTCATCAAGATGTTAGACGCCTTTGTAAAGGATTCCGCCAACCGGTATAAATTAGCCCCTTCGCTAATTGCATCAAGTCCGGTCATGTCAAGTGGACAGGAAACGACAACAAATCCGCTGATCAGCTATAATCAGGCCTTGTTGGAACGGGATCGTCTTATCAAAAACTCAGGGATAGACAACCCGATGGTATCCACGCTCGACGTGCAAATAGATAAGTTACGCGACAATGTCTATCAAATGATAGAAAACACCAGCAAGAGCGTCCAGTTAACCATCGACGATTTGAAAGAGAAAGAGAAAGAGATGAAATCAAGGATGGGCGAAGTGCCCGAACAGGAAAGGGTGTATGTAGACTATCGCCGCCAGCAGGAAATTCTGCAAGGGGTCTATCTACTACTGCTTCAAAAACGTGAAGAGATTCTCTTATCTATCAGCCAGCCTACGGATAAGGCCAAAGTTGTAGACGCTGCCTTTACAAAGCCCCGGCCTGTAGCTCCCCGCAAGTTGTTTGCCGCTCTCTTCATCATGGCTTTCACACTGATTGTTTCGGTAGGTTGGTTGTTCTGCAAAGAACAAACGCTTTCTATCTATCATGGATTCCGTGAAAAACAGAAATCACTTAAGGAATAATAGTTCATCGTAAAGTGCACAAAGTTGCTTTTCAATTTCTTTTGGGCTGAAGATGGTTTTAGCCATCCGGTACGACTCTTGCCCCAAGGCGTTGCGCTCTTTGGGATGGGTGATAAGTTGAAGCAGACAGTTTGAAAGCGATTGAATATCTCCGGGGGTAAACAGCAAACCGTTCACCTTATCTTTAATAATGTCGGGAATACCTCCCACAGGGGTTGTAATTACCGGTATCCCGTACGAATAGGCGTCTAAAACGGCCATTGGGAAACCTTCGGCATAGCTGGGCAGGCAGAAAATACAGGCTGAGGCAAACAACTTAGCCTTATCGGTTCCGTTTACCCATCCGGCAAACTCAACCTGATTAGAGATACCGAGTTCCTCTGCCAGCTTCTTACCTTCTTCTATTTCGCCCGAGCCGGCAAAGACTAATTTCCAGTCCGCCGCTTGCGAAGCAATCCTCTCGAATGCGCGGATTAGGTCGGCATAGCCTTTCCGCATCGTTAAGGCGCCTGCAAAGAGGATGATGTTCTGCTTTGCTTCCGGCACAATGACTTCCACATCCATACAAGGATTATATAGAACCACCAGGGTATCGGAAATTCCTAAAGAATCTTTCAGCCGGTCTTTCCATGACGGGGATAGAACAATAACCCGGTCTGCCTTAGAAAACATGAAGCGGTAGAATGGTTTAAAACGACTGTTAATGGTGGTACCCGGATCGAAGGAATGAAAATGAATCACTGTTTTTTTATGATAGAGCCTTGAAATAAGAAAGAAAGGCAGTTTTCGCAACATAGAGGGCGCTTCGCTCAAATGGATATGTACCAGATTATAACGGGGCGCAATGAAAATAAACGAGAAGAAACTTTTTAGCGCGTAGTACATTTTTTTAAACAGACTGCCATCCGTATGGGTTACCACCCATTTGATGCTGTAGTCTTTCCAAAAATCGCACTGCTGATACACCTTTAGCACAGATGAAATCCCCCCCCTTGTTGTGGGGGAGGTAGCCACCATTAATATTTTTTTATGCTTCGTTTCCACGTGTTTTCTTCATTTTATACTCATTAATAAGTAAGTGAGGCAGTAGCTTTATAAATCGTGCATAGCGAGGTACATTCTTTTTGGGTTCCTCGAAAGCTCTATACAACCACTCAAGGTGAAGGCGCCGCATCCCAAGCGGGGCACGCTTAACCGAGCCTACACCTGCATTGAAGTTGAAAATGGCTCCAAAACCAAACATAACACCTCTGTTGATGTAAGGTAAAAGCCGACTCATAAACTCTTCCTGCTTAGGCGCCCCCAGGGAAACCCAGATGATATCGGGATTATCCTGATTGATCTTTGCAGCAATGCCCTTATAGTCGAAATCGGCCACCGGCAAAAAGGGTAGCTCTTCAAAGCACATCCCGCTGATTTTCGAATCTGTTTTCGACAAGTTGGCCTGCAGGCCGGACAGCACTTCGGGAGTATTTCCCAGAAAGTACTGCCTGTATTTGCCCGTAGATACATAATGCGTAAAGAGGTCGGCGCCTATATAAGACTTGAAAGGTTTGTGATAGATTTTCCCTAAGATCCAAGCCAGGTTGGAGCCATCGCAGATGTTGACCAGCCCACCGTTTATTACCTCTCTGAAACACGGGTTCAAGTTGGCAATAGTCAGATTATTACTCTCGACAGAGCAAACGTAACCCTTCCCTCCCTCACGGATGGTTGTCTGAATCACTTCGTCTACTCTACCGGCGTCAAACTCAATCTCTACATTAAAATACAACTCCATAACCTGTCTTCTTACTGTTTCTTTTCAATCTGTTCTTTTACCCATTCGTATTGCCGGCGAAGGCCATCTTCGAGGGTGACGGAAGGCTCCCAACCCAGCGCCGCCTTAGCCTTGCTGTAATCTGCGCATCTTGCCATATCGCCTTCGGGCTTGGTGGTATCGAATACAATCGGAATGTCTTTACCTGATATGTGTACAATCTTCTCGGCTATTTCTTTAATGGAGGTACATACGGAAGGTCCTATTTGAATGACGCCCTTCCCCCAGCCTTTATTTAAGGTGAGCCATAAAGCTTCAACTATGTCGTTCACATGTATAAAAGCACGCCCCTGCTTGCCGCTTCCCCATACCTCGAAAGGCTCGTTGGGGTAGTTCACGGCTTTACGTATCAAGGCGGGAATTACCTGGCTACGTTCTCCGAAGTCACAAGGCGAACCATATACATTGTGGAACATCAAGACCGAAGTAGGTATACCCGTTTCTTTCTCTAATAATTCAGTTTCGTATTGACCCATCAGTTTGCTCCATCCGTAGGCCGATTCGGGCATAGCAGGATAAAGCTCTTCCTCGTGCAAAGGCTCCGGATCGAGGGTGTTCTGGCGGGTAAGGGGGAAACTGCAAACAGTGCCCACATAAATAAAGCCTTTTAAATTGTCCTTGGCTTTCCGGGCCGAAGTAATGACGTTGGAATTAATTATCAGATTCTGCCTGAAAAGGCTTCCTTGGTTATTGAATACATAATCGATACCGGCTACAACATCCGCAAGATGGATGATATAATCAACCTGTGCCGCCAAATCGTCGCAACTACCCGCCACGGATAAATCGTGATTGATGAAATGTGTATCTAAGGGGATGACCGGCTGACCCGTGGCGTCGTTCAGGTTCTCCAACTTCCCTCTCCAAAGATTATCTGCTACAAAAACTTCTTTATTCTCTTTTACTAAGCGTTTTACGAGGTTGGAACCTATCATTCCCGCACCCCCTGTCACTAAAATTTTATCCATTATTTTATATAAGGTTTAATTATTTCACTATGTCGTTGATAACGCTTCTCCACAGGGGGAGGCGTCATATAATCGTCCCCGAAAATTGTTCTCAGATAATGATCCGAATTGTGGGGAACTAAGAAAGAATATCCTTCGAATTCCACCTCCCGGACGGGAAAGATATCGCTTGGAGGGAAAAACTGCAACCAAGGAAGATCAAATCCGTGCCCCAACTCACAAGCATCATCAGCCAAAGAAGCGTTTTTACGTATAATTGGGCGAATCAATTTTAAATAGCCTGAAATAAGATAGTAGAATACCGGACGGAAATAAGCTAATACTCGTTTGTAGAAGTGTTCATGCTTCCCTATTTCTGCATCATAACAACTACAGAGAAACTTGTTCAGTTTCTTAAGCCCCCGTTCTATTCTTCGCTTCACACCGGTTTTATGATACTTATCGAAAGGGAAAATATCAATGAATATACCCTGATGATACGCTTTGTTACGCTCAAAGTCTTGCTGAAAGAGACTTTGAGTGTCTCTTAATTTGCAAGGAACCGAAAGACTGTCGTACGTACTCTCTGTTTCACGTGTTTGAAGGAAAAGGTCATCCGGAAGCTCCTCTTGTGCTACTTTGAGGAAGCGTTCATAGTCATCACGCATCATAGCTATATCCAAATCGTCATCCCAAGGAATAAAACCCTTATTCCTTACAGCCCCTAATAAGGTGCCTGAACAGAACCAATAAGGTATCCGGTGCTTCCGGCATATATAATCAATAATCCGGAGCATTCTGAGCATAACCAACTGAGCTTGGCGGAGTGTGGTTTCGCCGGTTAACCTGTTATCCGGAAATCGTTCACTAAAATCATTCATTTTGCTTGCCAATCGAAAATAATTTATACTTTTTAATGCCATAAACTCGTAAAGAAAACAGCAATATCTCTGAACATGCCACCAATATGGAGACCGAATAAATTGAAACGCCATTTGCTATCAACAATATCCCTAAGACAGCTACGTGGAAACAAGAGGTGAATACCACTGTCCAGTTGGCAAAATGGGGATGCCCCATAGCAGCAATAAACGGATAGCCTATCAGCATGTGGGGAATGGAGAAGAAAGCTGCACACATCAAAATCCGAAAGACATTCACCACATAACTGCTGTCGGGGTTATAGATGAACTGGATAATGAATCCCGAAAACAGTAGCACCAGTCCCACAAGCGCCGTATTAGCAATCACTATATATGAAAACGATTTTTTGAAAAATTTAGTATCTCGCGTACGTGCCATATAAGGAAATAAAACCTTGCTGAAAGGGTCTATTAATTGGCCATAAGCCTGATAAAGTTTCTCGGCAGCTGCATAATAACCTGTTATGGTATTTCCGCAAACAAGCCCCAGAACGAAAGTGTTGCTCGATGAAAACAAGGATAAAGAAATACGCGAAAGGAAATAGTTGGCGCTATCAGTGAAAGCAAAACGGATTTCCTTGAACGCCGGTATAAACCAATTCATCCCAAACCGGGAGTAGATAAAATAAAGACTGACAAATCCGGCAATAAGATACCCGACACTGTAGCATACGGGTACATATATATACTGCGACGGTTGCCTGATGAAGATAAACATGGGCAACAGACTGAGAGACTTGGCTACTATATTGAATATCGTGATGAATTTCATCCTTTCCATCCCTTGGAAAAACCAAATGGGAAACATAAAATTGCCCAATACAATTCCAAAATACAGCAGATAAAACTTTGCCTCAAGATGAAATTTAGGAACAAAGGCAATCAATGCAAGCATGATAAGGAGACTTAAGCAAACCAAGCAGAAACGGCCTGTCATCGCACTATTGAGATAGGTATTGACTTTCGCCTTGTCAGACTGATGCTGCGATATATATTTTGTTGCCGAAAGACCGAATCCAAAATCGGAGAGCATCACAAAGTATTGGATAAATACATATCCGAACGATATAAGCCCGTAGCGTTCTACTTCCAGCACACGGAACAGGTAGGGGAATGACAAAAAATGCAGCAGAAAGTTGGTTCCCTGTAGCAATACTATGGATACGAAATTTGTAAACATAGGCGACTTTATGCGCTCTGCTATCTTCATGCCTTTTCTGTTACTTCTGTCGTTTCTACTAATTCTTCTTTTTCGTGAGACAGGTTAGAAAGGATGTATCCCAACAACAACATCATAAACAGCCCCCGGTTTCCCGTAAATGTTGAGTCGGCAATATTTTCAATCAGAAAATAACAGACGATAATCAACGCCAACGAGAAATAAAGCAGGCTCTGACCGGCATGTATAGACATACCTTTAATCACAACATACACCCAGAAGAGCATAAATAACACTACTCCCACAACGCCGAATTGAGCAAGCGAGGGATAATAAGTATCTGTAATAAAACTGGTGTAAGACTTACTAAGCCCCCAAACCGAATCGATCCCATACAAGGCATAAATATCGGAATAGTAAACTCCGGATGCATGGGTTGCAAATGAAGCAAAGCCGCTGCCAAACGGAAAGTAGTCGGCAAAGATGGAGAAGGATGTACCATATAGGGCAAAACGGGCGACATAGTCCATTTCAACATCCTGGGTAAAGCCCTGCACAAAATACATTTCTATCTTATCTTTAGCAACAAAAAGGGTGACGGCTACAAGCACAAGAGCCATGCTGACATTTTTCAGATTCAGCTTTATCTTATCTATGTTATCAAAATACAAAACGATCGCGCCGGCCATCACAAAAAAACCATAGAATTTAGCTCGGCCCGAAATCAGCCCGATGGCCAAAAGACCGATAAACACAAGCCGGTTCTTCAGCGTGTAGTCACTTGTAAAAAGATAGATTAGAGAAGTTGCGATAATAGTAGATGCATAACTTGTGGGATGCTCTACAATATCCCAGATATATCGCTCATTGATTAATCCCAATACGCCAATCGGTACCAGAATTATAAACCATACAACCAAGCTTATCTGATTGAGTAAGACTTTCCGGTTCTTGTCTAAATAAGGCTTCAGTTGATACACGCAAAAGAATACCAAGTACGGTTTTATCTGAATGATAACGTCCATGATGATGGCCTTTGGCGAATTACTCCCTATTTTGAAGGAATAGGCAATATAAAAGAGAAAGATAAACAGGGTTACAAGAAAAGCTTTATTTACATACCATTCCTTGCTTGTGAAGACAATATAGAGATAGCCTGTCAGCAGTGTTAAAGCACATACTTCATCTGTCCATTGAAAATCTGTCAGAAGATGTATTTCGTTGTAAAACAACAATCCGAAGATGTACGTGACAAGGAATAAGATGTAAAAATATTTATTTATTAAGTCTTGCATAGTAAGTAATAGTAACGCTTAAGTCAATAACGCCTTATAAAACCTTTTATTGTCAATCGCAGTACAAAGGTACGGAATAACCAGGGCAAACGCATTTAAAAATTCAGCATTTTTTTTAAAATCTCTTATATAAACTTTTGCAGATATTGGGTCTTTTTCTTCGTTTGACAAGTGTCAAATAGCTGTCCGATATTAGTCAATCCTAAGCTCGGCACAAGCCAATAATGAGGCAATGTTTTTTTTCGTTTGTCAACTAATTATTGTTAAATAGGCTATGTGTTGTCAGAAAAAAGGGCGTTTTTGTGTTACGAGAAATTCGGAGTTTCGACGAAATCGGCCAAAGTTAATGGATATGTAAAGCTTTTGTCAATATTTAGGAAAAATATTTTGAAAAGACGGCTTCTTTTTGGGAAATCATTTAGATGATTGCCGGACATCATCAGCATGATTTGGAAATTTCATGCAGATCATTTTTAAAATCATCTAAATGATTTTCTGAAGAGATGAAGATGAATTGTGAATGACATTTAATATTAGTTATTATTTGGTTAATATTAAGATCTGTTAGGATTTAAAATGCCCTTAAATCCCTTGAGTGCCTAAATGACGTTATGGCAGCCATTGAAAGGAAAATACAAATAGTAGAGCATCATTCCCGCTCTCTACTTTCAATTTTCAGGTTTCAACTCATCATTGCTGTCTTTTTGTATTTGCCAAACCCGCAAATCCTTGCATTTTTCATGTTAAAAGCCCAAATTCGCCTCAAAAATCGAAGAAAAAAAAGACCATTTTTTGACATTTTGCTATTTTTGACATTCTGCTACAAAGATACGACCCGATGGGTCGAAACAATAGAAAGAATGGTAAAATTTGATAGAAAGCCGACATTCGGCTATGCCATAGCCGGCATATTGTACTTTGAATTATCCTTAAGGTGGTAGCTTGAGGACGAAGAAACATGGCCGGACATGGGGAGTGTCTGGTGAACATCGCTGACTGAATTACCTGTGATTTTCCGAACCCTTATTTCATTAAGAGGAGATAGCATGTTGTATACCAACCAATACTGATCCGAAGTGCCCGGGACAGGTATCAGTTCCACACTTTCCGACATACCAGTAGTTTCCAAGGTTTTGGTATCGATACGTTTGCCATAACCGCCATCCGCATTCATATCTATAATATGATATTGAAGTTCCATCGTTACACCCTCTTCATACGCATGCGTCACAGAAAACAGCATATACTTATTGTCTCCAATATAGCAAGCGGCCAAGCCATCGGCCACGGATCGATGCCCGGTAAAAGCACCAGCCCGCATTACTTCGTGTTTTGCATTATAAAGCGTGTCGTGTTGCGAATAAAAAATCAAGCTGCTTCCACAACCGGGGGAAGATACGGAAAGTGCATTTTCATATGCATTAATCAGCGACTCCCCACTGGCGCTTACAGCTACTTT
>BNTS01000033.1 GCA_025996775.1 Bacteroidia bacterium
CGTAACGTGAAACGTTCTATTTACGAATGTTTAGTCAACGGCGAAGATGCTCTGGGAGCCATTGTGCCCACAGAGGTTGAACGGTTAGACATTATACCGTCGCATATCGACTTGGTAGGTGCGGAAATTGAAATGCTCAACATGGAAAACAGGGAACAGATACTCAAGCGTATCGTGGTGCCCCTGAAAGACAAATATGACTTCATACTAATAGACTGTTCTCCCTCATTAGGACTTATCACCGTCAATGCTTTAACGGCAGCCGACTCGGTGATGATTCCCGTACAATGCGAGTATTTCGCACTGGAAGGAATCAGCAAGCTGCTGAATACAATAAAGATAATTAAAGCCAAATTGAATCCGTCTCTGGAGATAGAAGGCTTCCTGCTTACCATGTACGACTCTCGTCTGCGCCTGGCTAACCAGATATACGAAGAAGTGAAACGCCCGTTCCGCGACCTGGTATTCACAACCGTTATCCAACGCAACATCAAATTAAGCGAAGCTTCGAGTTACGGAAAACCGGTATTGCTATATGACGCCGAATCAAAAGGCTCTTTCAATCATATTCAACTGGCTCAGGAATTAATAGATAAGAACAAGTAATTATGCCGCAACCACTAAAAAAACAAGCCTTAGGACGAGGATTAGGCGCGCTGCTTGCAGACACACCGCCTTTAACCAGCGGCTCTTCTTCTATCAACGAGATAGAATTAAGCAAGATTAAACCCAACCCGGATCAGCCTCGTACCGCTTTTGACGAGGAGAAACTGGAAGAGTTGGCTGCATCTATCCGTTCAACAGGCGTTATACAACCTATCACCGTAAAGGAGATAGACCCCGACAACTATGTGATCATTTCCGGAGAACGTCGCTATCGTGCCTCCCTGAAAGCCGGATTAACGCAAATTCCGGCTTATGTGAAAACAGCCGACGACGACAATATCATGGAAATGGCGCTGATTGAAAATATTCAACGCGAAGACCTTAACGCAATTGAAATAGCGTTGGCCTATCAAAAATTATTGGAAGGCTACGGATTGACACAGGAAAAACTCAGCGAACGAGTAGGGAAAAAGCGTACCACGATAGCCAACTATCTGCGTCTGCTGAAATTACCCGCTGAAATTCAGATGAGTTTAAAAGACAAGAAAATCGACATGGGACATGCCCGCGCGTTGATTCCGGTGGAGGATACCGAAGTACAATTAGCTTTATACGAACAAATACTGGCTGAAGGACTTTCGGTTAGAATGGTGGAAGAATTGGTTAGAGGAGCAGTATCCGGCGAAGAGGCGTCGAAAGCGGATGCAAAAAATGAAGGGAAAAAGTCTCAACATTCGCCTATGCTCCCGGAAGAGTACAAACTGCTAAAAGACCATTTATCCCGCTTTTTTAACTCGAAGGTACAATTGACATACGGTGAAAACGGGAAGGGAAAAATCAGTATTCCATTTTCTTCAGAGGGAGACTTGGAACGCTTGATCGGCCTGTTTGATAAGTTGAGATAATAAAGTGGAGAATGACGTCGGTAATAAAGACATTTAGTATCCTCCTTTTTTCCGCAGGGCTTTTGTGCCTCTCCATCGAAGATGGACATGCACAAGAAATTGTGGAGGAGGTGATAGACGAATTTATCGCTCCCATCGACTCATTACCCCAGTCTGCATTGATTGCAGCGGATTCATTGACCCAGACTGTACTGACCAAGGCAAATTCTACCTTTCAACCGGTAATGAGCCTCCAGGAGAAGTCATTTAAGCCAAATTCAACGAAAGCGGTGTTATTGTCTTTTATTCCGGGAATGGGGCAAATATACAACCGGAAATACTGGAAGCTACCGATTGTCTATGGAGGACTTATGGCATGTATGTATGCCATAAACTGGAATGGAAAGAATTACTCGGACTATTGGAGCGCTTACAAGGCGATCGTGCACGATTCGGAGGAATTTACCCGTTTGCAGCAACAAGCGGGAGGCGGAGAGGTTGACTATTCTTTCAGCAAGGAATGGACCGATTTTATGTCTCCAAATCAAGATTTAAAATCGATCGTAAACAATACGTCTTACCATAATCTGTTCAAAAGCAGGAAAGACTTTTTTCGCAGAAACAGGGATCTTTCCTATATTTTGACAGTGGGAGTTTATCTTATATGCATGGTAGATGCGTATGTAGATGCAGAGTTGTTTGATTTTGATATCTCGCAGGACTTATCGTTTCGCGTGGAGCCTATGGTTACACCACGTACACGCTATAGCCGGCAGAGTATCGGAATAAATTGTAGTATAACATTCTAAACAGCATGAAAAAAAATTGTCTTATTATCCTTTGCTCTTTTTGCTCCTTTTTAACAGCTAATGCCCAAAGAGAAGCACAGACAGCAGCGCAAGCTTCGACGCCGGCAGAGGAGTCTTTCCCGGATGAACTTGGATTGATACCCGAAAGTTTAGACGCCAATGTGGACAGCTTGCTCCATTCCTGGCATGTTCAATACTTTTCGAAAACCGAGTCGTACTGCCACGACGAAGACGAGAATGTTTATTTCGACGACGAGACTATCCGCGACCGGCTAAGCCGGCTGCCACACACCATGCCTATGGATTTCAACAAGCTGGTGCGTAACAGCATTGATTTCTACACCAATCGACGTCGTAGTTTAATACGTTATATGCTGGGAATGGCTGATTACTACTTCCCCATTATTGAACCTATCCTGGAAAGAAACGGCTTGCCCTTAGAATTAAAATATCTGGTAGTAGTGGAAAGCGCCCTGAATCCTACCGCCGTCTCAAGAGCCGGCGCAGGGGGAATGTGGCAATTCATGCTGCAAACCGGTAAAAGCTATGGATTAGAGATAAACAGTTTGGTAGACGAACGCCGTGATCCGGTGAAAGCCACCCAAGCTGCCTGTCGCTACTTTAAAGATATGTATAATATTTATGGAGACTGGAACTTGGTGGTCGCTTCCTACAATTGTGGCCCCGGAGGTGTAAACAAGGCTATACGCCGTTCAGGCGGTAAAACCAATTTCTGGCAGATCTATCAACAACTTCCAAGAGAAACCCGCTCATACGTTCCGCTCTTTATCGCTGCATGTTATGTAATGAATTACTATTGCGACCATAATATATGCCCGGTTCAAACCAGCCTCCCTTTAGCAACAGATACGCTGATGATTACACGGCAACTGGGTATGCATCAAGTGGCCGAAATGTTACAATTGGATATCGAACAACTAAGAGCACTGAATCCTCAATACAGGCGAGACATTATTCCCGGAAACATTAAACCGGCCGTTTTAAAGTTGCCGGCTGCCGCCACCTATAGTTTTGTGGATAAAGAAGACAGCCTTTACCGGTCGCTACCGGCCGATGCAAGCTCCTCCTTCCGGGTTAATCCGCGGGAACAAATCACGCATGTGGTACAAAGCGGTGAAAACGTAATTACAATTGCCGATAAATACGGAGTAACAGCTAAGGATCTCCGCAAATGGAACGGATTAGGGACCTCTAATCGTGTCGCTGTAGGTAAACGCCTTCGTTTGAACGTAGACAACGGAGGCATTATGCATGCTTCCCCCGGCATATCATCCACACCCACACCCACATCCACACTGGCGCAATCTTCTTCTTCAGAAAAAGGATACGTTACCTATCAGGTACAATCGGGCGACTCGTTATATTCTATTTCCAGGAAATATCCCGGATTGACTGTTGCCACCTTGCAACAGATAAATAACTTATCCGGTACAAATATCAGACCGGGTCAAATCCTGAAGATACCTGTAGGATAAAGAAACTTCTTTAAATTGTGATGAAATGGACAAAAGTGACATGCAAAATCCGATTAATCCGGATGAAATAATGATACAGAATGAATTTGAAAAGTTGAAAAGCGACTATCTCAAATCCAATCATCGTCAAAAAATAGAGCTGATAACTAAAGCTTTTAATTTTGCCAACCATGCGCATAACGGAGTGAAAAGGCGCGACGGAACGCCTTATATCATGCATCCGCTTGCCGTAGCTCTTATCTGCTGTAATGGTATGGGCTTAGGCTCTACCTCTATATGCTCGGCCTTATTGCACGATGTAGTAGAAGATACCGATTTTACTGTTGAAGATATTAAGAATATGTTTGGCGAGAAGATCGCGCAAATCGTGAACGGACTGACCAAAATATCCGGTGGTATCTTTGGAGACCAGGCGTCGGAACAAGCGGAGAACTTCCGCAGGCTGTTGCTTACAATGAATAGCGATATCCGCGTAATCTTGATAAAGATAGCCGATCGCCTTCACAATATGCGTACCTTAGGCTCCATGCGTTCGGACAAACAGTTCAAAATAGCCGGAGAAACGCTTTATATCTATGCTCCCCTTGCATACCGCTTGGGGCTTTTTACTATCAAATCGGAATTGGAAGACCTCAGTTTTAAATATGAACATCCGGAAGATTATGCTTCCATACACGATAAATTGGCTCAAACGGAAGAGGCGCGCAACACCTTGTTTGAGTATTTTGCCGAGCCTGTACGCGACAAATTAGACAAGATGGGGCTAAAGTACGAGATGCGCGCTCGCGTGAAGTCGGCTTATTCTATATGGCACAAAATGCAAGCCAAAGGGGTTTTATTTGAAGATATTTATGATCTGTATGCTGTTCGCATTGTCTTTGAACCACTACCGGACGTAGACGATAAAAATCTTTGCTGGGATATTTACTCGGCCATTACAGATATCTATCAAATCCGCCCGGAACGTATCAGGGATTGGGTGGGTCGTCCGAAGACCAACGGCTATCAAGCGCTTCACCTTACCGTAATGGGACCCAACGGGCAATGGATAGAAATACAAATCCGAAGCCATCGCATGAATGACATTGCTGAAAAAGGCCTGGCTGCTCACTGGAAATATAAAGAAAAAAATAAGGAGATAGAAGAAGACACGGAATTGGATAAATGGGTAAATACCATTACTGAGATATTAGAAAGTCCTGACCCGAACGCCTTGGACTTTCTTGATACCATCAAATTAGACCTTTTCTCATCCGACATTTCCGTGTTTACACCCAAAGGCGATATCAAAACCCTGCCTCAAGGCGCTACAGCCCTCGATTTTGCGTATTCCCTGCATACCGACATCGGGAATAAATGCATTGGAGCCAAAGTAAACCACCGGCTGGTGCCTTTAAGTCACCGGCTGACAAGTGGAGACCAGATAGAAATACTGACCTCTCGTTCACAAGAGCCTCAGCCGGAATGGCTCAGTTTCGTTGCTACGGCAAAGGCTCGTGCCAAAATTGACGCTGTACTCAAGCGAACACGCAAAGAAGGAGCGAAAAAGGGAGAGGAGAAGGTGTTAGCCGCCTTCAATAAAGCGGGTATAGAAACCAACTCTTCCAAAATTGACAAACTGGCTCTTTACTTTGGATTTCCCAAGCGTGAAGACTTCTACTACTCGGTTGAGAAAGGCAATGTGATGATTCCTGATAATATCAAGAAGATAGTGAAGGATAAAGCGGATAGCACCTGGCTTAAATCCGTTAGACAAGCTTTGAGATTCGGGACAAAGGATAGTACGGAGGTAGCTGTGGAGCCTGACAAAGAGAAACCGACATTTGACAAAACAAAACCGTACATCCTGAGCGAAGGCACGTACAACTTAAACTATGAGGTAGCCTCGTGTTGCAAACCTATTCCGGGAGACGATGCGCTTGGGTTTATCAATGATGATGGAAAAGTGGTGGTTCATAAACGTTCATGCCCCATTGCCATGAAACTGAAAGCCAGCTTTGGCAATCGCATACTTACTACCGAATGGAGCAGTCATAAAACCGCTTCTTTCGAAGCTACGCTTGAAGTGAAAGGAATTGATACCTTAGGTGTTTTAAGCACCATGACGAAGGTTATATCCGATGAATTCAATGTAAATATCCAACACCTGCTTATAGAAGCCAACGATGGCGTATTTGAAGGAAAAATTAAATTAAAAGTCCACAGTGTGGAAGATATTCAACGTTTGTGCGTGACGCTTTCCAAGATAAAGAATGTCAAATCAGTAGGACGTGTTGCGGAGTAAGCATTTATGAAAATAGGATCGATTGATTTAGGATTACGTCCGGTATTCTTAGCGCCAATGGAAGACGTGACGGATATGTCGTTTCGCTTGATGTGCAAGCGGTTTGGCGCCGATATGGTTTATACGGAGTTTGTTTCGAGTGATGCACTGATTCGCCATGTGAATAAAACAAAGCTAAAACTGACTGTCTCGGACGAAGAACGCCCCGTAGCTATCCAGATATATGGCAAAGACGTAGCTTCCATGGCAGAAGCAGCCCGGCTTTGCGAAGCAGCCGGGCCTGATATCATAGACATAAACTTTGGGTGCCCGGTAAAGAAAGTTGCCGGAAAAGGCGCCGGGGCAGGTATGCTACGCAATATCCCCCTGATGCTTGATATCACGAAAGAAGTAGTGAAAGCGGTAAAATTACCGGTTACCGTAAAAACGCGCTTGGGCTGGGATATGGACAACCTCATCATCGTTGATTTGGCAGAAAAGCTTCAGGATTGCGGTATAGCGGCTCTTACAGTACATGGTCGCACCCGAAGCCAGATGTATACCGGCCAGGCAGATTGGACTCTTATACGCCAAATAAAAGAGAATCCCCGCATGAATATCCCAATCATAGGAAATGGGGACGTTACTTCGGCTGAGATATGCAAAGAACGGTTTGACTCCTGCGGTGTGGATGCTGTGATGGTAGGGCGAGGCAGTATAGGCCGCCCCTGGATATTTCGCGAGATAAAACATTTCCTCACAACCGGAGAGAAGTTGCCTGATGAGGATTTTTCGTGGTATTTGAATATCTTAAAAGAACAAGTCCGCCAGAGTGTGGAGCAATTAGACGAGCGCAGGGGCATCCTCCATATACGACGCCACCTGGCAGCAACGCCCCTGTTTAAAAACATTCCGGATTTTAAGAAGACACGCGTAGCAATGCTTCGTGCAGAAACAGTTTCAGACCTGTTTTCCATTTTAAATGAGATACCTCAGATAAACAAGATCATTGATTTTTGATACATATTTAAAACGATATGGTACAAAATTGAGAGGTTGCTTAGGGTTTCTTCTCTACTTTTGCATCAGAGTTTTTTTCATAGTATTTTAGATCTAAGGTTAACAAGCCTTTGTAAAGAAGGGATCGTGAGATTGCTTTTTTGTAAAGCAAAAAAACCGTCCTCCCTGTGTGTGGACGGTTTTTTATTGCCCTTTCTCAAACATCCTAAACCAACTTATACATACTTCCCGGGGTTGCTTTAATATAGCCGTCCATCTCTAACTCAAACAATATTTCCACTAACTTATAGACCGGCATATTGGTTTCAAGCGCCAGTTTGTTGATATGAATTTCTTTTCGCTCCCTAAGAATAGCCATGATTTGATTGTTTTCTTCGCTATCAGGAAAAAGTAATTCGGTTTGTAGAGGTTGGGGCTTATTTGTCACAATATCCCAGCTCATGGCCGATATAAAATCTTCTGCCGATGTAATCAATCCGGCTTTGTTTTGACGAATAAGCCGGTTACATCCTTGTGAATGAGCATCTGTTATTCTTCCGGGGAAAGCATAAACATCCCTGCCGTACGAGAAAGCGATATCGGCCGTTATCAGCGAACCGCCTTTATCGGCCGATTCCACTACAATGGTCGCATCTGTTAGTCCGGCAATTATACGATTCCGCTTTACAAAATTTTGCTTATCAGGATTGGTTTCACTGGGGAAGTCTGTTATCAAACCTCCATTTTCCAGCATTTCCACGGCTGTCTGACGATGAATTGGGGGATAAATGCGATCTAAGCCATGCGCCAAGACAGCTACTGTAGGTAATTGCTGTTTCAAGGCGTTTCGGTGTGCATAAATATCTACTCCATACGCTAAGCCGCTTACTACTAACAAATCAGGCAAGGTTTTTGCCAATTGACTCAGAAGTTTTGCGGTTAGCTCTTTCCCATAGTCTGTAATTCTACGGGTACCTACAATACTGACAATATGTTTTGCGTCTAAATCGGCGTTCCCTTTGAAATAGAAGAGCAAGGGTGCATCAGGACATTCTCGTAGACGGGTTGGATAGTCCTTATCGGCAATGAAGGAGGCTCGAATCTTGTTCTTTTCGATAAAGGCAAGCTCTTTCTCTGCCTTGAGAAGTACTTCTTTGCGCCTGATTTCTGCTGCTAATGTTTTGCCTATGCCTGGAACTTTCTCCAGCAGATTCGTTTTCTCTGAAAATATGGATTCTGCATCACCAAAGGTTTGCAGAAGTTGTCGCCCCAGAATATCTCCTATTCCGTTTATCATAGTTAAGGCTAACTTGTAAAGAAGTTGGTCTTGCTGCATCTACTTATTGCTTTTACTTAATACATCATCCCAAAATTCACCACGGGTAAGTTTCCCGTTTTCCACTACTACAGTCTCAATCTTCCCTTTGGCAGCTAAAACTCCGTCGGAAGCGCGGTAGATATCTTGATAGAACACTAATTTGGGGCCTTCTTTGGCAAGTGCCAGGCACGAAACACAGGAATCTCCACTCTTCAGGGAAGTCTTGTATTGAATATCTACACGTGACACAAAGGCGTCAATGCCCTTCTCATGCATACTGCCGAAGTTTTCGCCCAGTTGCTCCAGATATTGGTGACGGGTATGTTCCATATAATGTTGGTAATTGGCATTGTTTACTACGCCCTGCAAATCACATTCGTAATCACGAACCCGAATGGTCATCTTAAAATCATACTCCTTCATACTAATTATTAATTATTAATTTGATACCATCTTATACATCCTGTCTGACGGGCGGATTTTCTCTTTTACCTGAAATGAGAAATGCTCGCCTTTTACTGTTTCCTCAACCGGTTTCAAATCGACACGTATTTCTTCTATTGTTTGCATGATGGCGCCTGTTGTCGGACCGGTAATAAGGATTTCGTCTCCTACCTTCAGCGAATAAGATTCCATTTCAAATTCCGCTACGCCCAGTCCGCTGAAGTATTTCACTCCTTTGGCAATATATACCTTCCTTTTTGTGGCGCCGGAGCCATATTTGCTGCTCCATTCTCCCAAACGCTGTCCTAAGTAGTAGCCGTTCCAGAAGCCCCGGTTGAAAACGCTTCGCAGGCGTTCATCCCATGCTGCTATCTTTTCTTCCGAATAGGTTCCCTCACAATAGGCCCTCACTGCTTCTTTATAACACTCCGTCACAATGCGAACATATTCAGGACCACGTGCCCGTCCTTCTATTTTAAAGACACGAACACCGGCATCCATCATCTTGTTCATGAAGTGGATGGTCTTCAAGTCTTTTGGAGACATGATGTACTGGTTGTCTACATCCAGTTCAATATCGCTTTCCTTGTCTTTTACCGTATACCCGCGACGGCATACTTGCATACAGGCTCCCCGGTTGGCCGAAGCATTCATCTCATGCAGGCTTAGATAGCATTTACCGGAAACGGCCATGCATAAAGCGCCATGACTAAACATCTCGATGCGTATCAATTCGCCTTTCGGCCCTTTTATCTCTTGTTCAATGATCTGTTCATGAATATATTGTACTTGTTCCAGATTCAGTTCGCGCGCCAAGACAACCACATCGGCAAAACAAGCATAAAACTTCAGGGCTTCTACGTTTGTTATATTTAACTGGGTTGATAGATGCACTTCCTGCCCAATACTATTCGCATAGTTCATTGCAGCTACATCGGCGGCAATAATGGCTGATATATCCGCCGCTTTCGCTGCATCAATAATCTCGTACATCAAAGACATATCGGCGTCATAAATAATCGTATTCACCGTAAGATAGCTCTTAACACCATGCTCCCGGCAGATAGAAGCAATCTTCTTCAAATCTTCCGTCGTAAAATTATTAGAAGAACGGGAACGCATATTCAGTCCTTCAATCCCAAAATAGACCGAATCCGCTCCTCCTTGTATAGCCGCCATCAACGATTCATACGAACCCGCAGGCGCCATTATTTCAAAATCCTTTTCTCTCAAAATATTAATTATTTCCTTTTAGTATATTATGCCACAAAGGTAGGGAAAAGAAGTAATTTCTCAACAAATATTTGTTCAATACATAAAAACTGGTTACATTTGGCATGTATTAATAATCAAGACCTTTACGGTTTAAAAAATATTCTTATGGATATAGAAAATTTATTACAAGAGATGCATGATGCATCTACCGAAAGCGAAAAACAAATTGTAGAGACTAAAGTTAAGGAACAATTTGACGCATTATCAGATCTTGAGAAAAAAGAAGTAAAAGAAACTTTTTTGAAATCTTGGGAAAACGCAATAGCTGAAGGAAGAAAGACCTTAGCAAGAGTTGATAGAGAAATTGAAGAACTAAAAAGAGAACAGTCGCTTAAGTCAGCTTAAGCGGCTGTTCTTTTTGCATTCATTACATCCTTTCAGGGACTTCTATGCCAAGGAGGGACATTCCTGACTTTACTACCTTAGCTATATTGGCTGATAGCGCCAAGCGAAAATCTCTTAAATCTGCGTTTTCTTCGCGGAGGATGGAGAAGTCGTGATAGAATTGATTGTACTCCTTCACCAAATCGTAGATATAGTTTGCTATAAGGGCAGGACTATACTCTTTGGCTGCTTCCTGAACGATAGATTTGTACTCAGCGACTTTTTGAATCAAGCCTTCTTCCTTTTCGGAGAGAGCCGTTACTGCCAATTGATCGGGTATTTGAATGCCTTGTTCTGCCGCTTTTCTGAAGACTGAGCGGATTCGGGCGTAGGTATATTGAATGAAAGGCCCCGTATTGCCGTTGAAATCGATAGATTCCTTCGGATTAAACGTCATATTCTTACGCGGATCCACTTTCAGGATAAAATACTTCAGCGAGCCTAAGCCTACCATGCGAACAATGTCTTCTGCCTCTTCGGCTGTCAACCCATCCAGTTTACCTAACTCTTGCGAGATTTCCCGAGCCGTATTAATCATTTCATCCATCAAATCGTCGGCATCTACAACGGTTCCTTCGCGGCTTTTCATTTTCCCTTCAGGAAGTTCAACCATCCCATACGAGAAGTGTACCAATCCTTTCCCGAAAGCAAAGCCTAATTTATCAAGCAGGATGGAGAGAACCTGAAAATGATAGTTCTGCTCATTGCCTACTACATATATCATCTTATTGATGGGATAATCGTCGAAGCGCAATTTAGCGGTTCCAATATCCTGTGTCATATAAACGGAGGTACCATCGGCGCGAAGCAGCAATTTCTCGTCCAAGCCGTCCTTCGTAAGATCTGCCCAAACCGAGCCATCCTCTTTTTGATAGAAGATACCCTCCTCAACACCGCGCAAAACTTCGTTCTTCCCTTCCAGATAGGTTTCCGATTCGTAATATATCTTATCAAAATCCACGCCCATCCGCTTATAAGTGTCTGCAAAACCGGCATAAACCCAGCTATTCATAGTCTCCCAAAGTGTACGGACTGCCAAATCACCCGCTTCCCATTGGCGAAGCATTTCGCGGGCTTCGGCCATAAGAGTCGATTGAGCTTCGGCTTGTTCCTTTGTAAGACCTTTGGCTTCGAGTTCCTTTAGTTCTTTCTTATAGTGTTGATCGAATAGTACATAGTAATCGCCAATCAGGTGGTCTCCCTTTTTACCGGAAGATTCCGGTGTTTCTCCGTTGCCCCACTTCTGCCAAGCCAACATGGATTTACAGATATGGATACCTCTGTCATTTACTATATTTGTTTTAACAACTTTGTAGCCATTGGCTTTCATAATCTCAGCCAGGCTATAGCCCAGCAGGTTATTACGTATATGCCCCAAGTGAAGAGGTTTATTTGTATTAGGCGAGGAGTACTCAATCATCACGAGCGGAGATTGATCCGTTGCTTCTGTAGTTCCGTAGCTTGGCGCTTGATTAATCTCGCTCAGCAGCCCAATCCAGCAGGCAGAAGCCACGGTAAGATTCAAGAAACCCTTGATTACATTAAAGTCCTCCACCACATCAGGCAGATTAGACCGGAGATATTCTCCAATTTCCTGAGCTGTCTGCTCCGGAGACTTCTTCGATATACGGAGAAAAGGAAAGACCACAAGGGTAAGATGCCCCTTAAATTCCTTCTTCGTCTTCTGTAACTGAACCTGCTCTGCCGACACATCCGCCCCATAAAGCGCCTTTATTCCGGCAATCACTCCATTCGTAATTTGCTCTTCTATACTCATACGTTTCAAGCTTTTATTCTATTTATACTGCAAAGGTATGAATTCTATTTGGGTTTATGAACGTTTTTGAACCGGAGCAAAGAAAAATGGGAGAAGAATGGGAGGGAGGGCTAATATATTTTGTAATTTTGCGCACAATTATGCACTATTTTACACATACATTGGCGAATGGGATTCGCTTGATACATTTGCCGACGAATTCGGCTGTGGCTTATTGTGGCTTTGGCGTGAATGCCGGGACGCGTGATGAGAGAAGTGACGAATTTGGGTTGGCTCACTTTGTGGAGCACATGCTCTTTAAAGGGACTTCTAAGCGACGGGCCTGGCACATTCTCAACAGGATGGAAAACGTGGGCGGTGAGCTGAATGCTTACACCGCCAAGGAGGAAACTTTTATATATTCTATCTTTATGGAAGAACATTTCCCCCGCGCCTTTGAACTGCTTACGGATATCGTCTTCCATTCGCTGTTTCCATCGCAGGAAATAGAGAAAGAAGTAGACGTAATTCTCGATGAAATCAATACATATAATGATAATCCGTCCGAGCTTATCTTTGATGAGTTTGAGAATCAGCTTTATTCAGGGCACGATTTAGGACATAATATACTGGGTGACGAGCAGTCACTCATGCGTTTCACTTCCGAATCGGGACTTTCCTTTACCAGGCGCTTTTATGTGCCTGAAAATATGGTGCTCTTTTCAACGGGGCAGATGGATCCGGCGCGAATTGTCAAGATGGCGGAAGCTGCTTTGGGCGGAATAAATCTAACGATGGCAGACAGAAAACGAACGCCTCCCTCTCCTGTTCCCGTTGAAGATAAACGGATAAACAGAAATACGCATCAAACGCACGTGATGATTGGCGGACGTTCCTTCAATATGTTCGAAGGAGACGGGAAGCGAATTTCGCTCTTCCTGCTCAACAACCTGCTGGGCGGACCCGGGATGAACAGCCGGTTGAACCTCAGCCTGCGCGAGAAGCATGGATTAGTTTATAATGTAGAATCAAACCTCACATCGTATACCGATACGGGTTTGGCTGCCATCTACTTTGGGACAGATCCGAAGAACACGGCCAAAGCTATCCGCCTGGTGCATAAAGAGCTGAAAAATGTATGCGAAACGAAACTGACGACCTCTCAACTGGCATACATAAAGAAGCAGGTAATCGGGCAACTGGGTGTGGCAAGCGATAATAAAGAGAGCCTTTTCCTTAACATGGGAAAGCATTTCCTGCATCATGACAGTTATGAATCCCTCCCTGAGGTGTTTGCCAAAATAGAAAAGGCTACCGCTGAAGAAATACTCGCTGTTGCGAATGAGGTATTTGCTTCGGGTAACCTTTCAAGTCTTATCTTTGAATAATCAATTCAATTCAAGCATAATCCATCACGGCCTTGAAATAGCCGATCGCTTCAGCTATGCCGATGAAGGGATCTTCCATGTCTTTTTCGTATTCAAGGCTGCACAAACCTGTATAGTTCACTTCACGCAGCGCCCTTACAAAAGCGGCAAAATCTATCTTTCCGCGACCAAACTCAATGCTCACCCCGGCTTTGGAAGGTTCGGTAATATCCTTAATATGGATGTCGAACACGCGGGTATGGTATTTTAACAAGTCGGCTACAGGGTCACAACCGTTGCGCAGGTCGTGCCCGATGTCAAGGCACATGCCGATACGGGCGTCAAGGTTTTTCGTATGTTCCCAAACGTCGGTGGCATCAGGATATGTTTTGATGTCGGGACCATGAAGGTGGATAGCATAGTGGTAGTCGTATTCCTTCACTTTCTTGTCCACGTAGGGTAGCAGCTCATAGTCGGGAACACCTACAATCAACTTTACCCCTACACGCTTGGCATAAGCAAAGGCTTTGTCTACCTCTTCCTTGCTCTTCATATAGATAGGGCCAACAGCATAGCCTTTTACATTGTGAGCCGCACATTTAGCGTGGAAAGCTTTTATTTGCTCCTCATTGCTATCAAGTGGAAGATGGAAGTCCTTGATGCATAAATAATGTACATCCAACCGTTGCAACGTCTTGAGCGTAACATCTAAATCGAAGTTTTTGAAGGTATAACCGGCCATTCCCAAAAAGAAAGGGTTCGTTTTGGTAGGTGATTTCGGTTTAACAGGATCGGGGTTAGCCCGTAACAGAGGAGCAGCGCCGAGCATGATAGCGCCAGCCAATCCTTGCTTAAAGAATGTTCTTCTATTCTGATTCATAATAACATGTTTATAAAAATAAATAACATAACTTTGAATGTCACGCAAATATATAGTTTTTTTTGATGAAAAAATTAAGAAAGAAGTATTATCTTTGCGAATAATATGGAACGTAAAAACAAAAAGTGGCTTCGAATGGTTATGCTGGTAGCAGGTTGTATCCTGTTACTAAACGTCGTCATTCCTCATCATCATCATGAAGGAGGTGTGCCTTGCATCTTTTTTATGTGCAATCATGATGATAATGAAGAGGAGCAGGAACATAGTTGCGACTGTGAGGGTCATACCCTTGCATACTATGTTCAGCAGAATGTGGCGCCGGGAACTGTCGATCCCATTCGTATCCTCATGCCCCTTTATACCCTATTCGATTTAACTTATTCCCCACAAATAATACTTCCGTTTACTGTTTCAGGTTCCAATCGGCCTATCTATACCGAGTCGTTACACGACATGTGGATACCTGCGTCTGCGGGTCTGCGCGCCCCTCCCTCCTGTTGATAATTGTCATTACTTATCCTATTATCAATTATCAATTTAACATTTCACTTATGAAGAAAATATATTTAGCCGGGATGGTTTGCACCTACCTGCTTGCAGCTTGCAATAGCAATACTAAAGAACACGATGAGCACGACCACGAACATGAAGGTCATGAACATGAGCATGAGCATGAAGGTGTCGATGAAATCGTACTCAGCCCTGAAAAGGCTGCATCCATTGGAATTAAGACAAAAATAGTACAACCGGAAGATTTCACCGAGGCTGTTAAAGTCAGTGGGCGCGTTTTCTCCGCTCAGGGAGACGAACAAACCCTGGTTGCTACAACTTCAGGTGTAGTAGCTTTTACAACTACCGCCTTTACCGAAGGAACACCCATCCGAAAGGGTCAACCGGTGCTCACTCTGGTGACGAGCAAACTCCCCGACGGAGATGTAGCTATCCGTACGCGTATCCTCTATGAAAAAGCTCAAAGCGAATACCAGCGTGCAGGCGATTTGCTGAAAGCACACATCATTTCAGAAAAAGAATACAACCAAGTGAAGGCAGATTACGAAACAGCCAAAGCAGCCTTTGATGCCATAGGTGCAACAGCCTCCACCAACGGAGGAATCGTTGTTACTTCACCACTCAACGGATTCTTGAAGAACCTGAATGTAAAAGAGGGTGACTATGTAGCAACAGGACAGTCTCTGGCTACTGTTTCGCAGAACAGCCGCCTCACGTTAAGCGCCGAACTACCGGCGAAGTATTACAACCAATTGCCCCTCATCCGTACAGCCAACTTCAAGACGGCTTACGACAACCGGCTCTATAAATTAGACGAGCTAAATGGTCGCTTAGTATCGTATGCCCGCTCTGCAGGTACAGATGCATTCATTCCTGTCACCTTTGAATTCGATAACAGGGGAAGCGCTATTCTTCCCGGAGGATACATTGAAGCATGGCTGTTAACTTCGCCCATACCGAATACCCTTAGTGTCCCCGTTTCATCGCTCATTGAAGAACAGGGAATCTATTCTGTATTCATTCAGATAGATGAAGAGGGTTATGTGAAGCAAGAGGTAAAACTCGGCGCAAACAACGGAGCCGAGGTGCAAATAGTGGGAGGTTTGAAACCCGGCGATAATGTTGTTACACAAGCAGCTTACCAACTCAAGCTGGCTTCAGCAACTTCAGCCTTACCTACCCATCACCATTAAACAAGACAAACTATGTTAGATAAGATAATACATTATTCCCTCCACAATCGCTTAGTAGTGATTGTGTGTGGTATATTATTAATGATATGGGGAACCTATACAGCTTCGCATATAGACGTGGATGTATTCCCTGACCTGAATGCGCCTACAGTAGTCGTTTTGACGGAAGCCGCAGGATTGGCGCCGGAGGAAGTTGAACGATTGATTACTTTCCCAGTAGAAACTGTGATGAACGGAGCGATGAATGTACGCCGTGTGCGTTCCTCATCCACCACCGGCTTCTCAGTCGTCTGGGTGGAATTTGATTGGGGAATGGATATTTACCGTGCCCGGCAAATTGTATCCGAGAAATTGGCCGTTGTAGGAGAGACCCTCCCCGGTAATGTAGGGCGTCCTACGCTTGCACCCCAATCCTCGATTCTGGGCGAGATGATGATACTTGGTATTACTGCCGACTCTACATCCCTACTCGACCTCAGAACACTGGCCGACTGGGTCATTCGCCCCCGGCTTATGGCAACAGGAGGAGTAGCACAGGTAGCCGTTATCGGAGGTGATATCAAAGAATACCAAATCCTCCTTTCAGCCGGGCAGATGAAGCATTATGGCGTTACCCTCGACGAGGCGCTTACGGCTTGCCGAGGAATGAATCAAAATGCCAATGGAGGTATCCTCTATGAATTTGGCAACGAATACATCGTTCGCGGGGCTATTTCAACAGTCAATATCGACGAAATGTCCGATGCTGTTGTGAAAATTGTTGACGGACGCCCTATCAGGCTCGATGACATTGCAACGGTTCGAATCGGAGGCAAGTCGCCTAAACTCGGGTTGGCTTCCGAGAAAGGTAAACAAGCCGTACTGCTTACTGTAAACAAACAACCTAAAGTAAGCACCATCCAATTAACAGAACATATTGATGAGGTAGTAGCCGATATTCAGAAGGCGCTGCCTTCTGACGTACATATCTCAACCGATGCCTTTCGCCAGAGCAATTTCATCAACAATTCAATAAACAACGTGAAAGACAGCCTTTGGGAAGGGAGCCTCTTTGTCGTGATTGTACTTTTCATCTTCCTGATGAACGTGCGTACCACTGTCATCTCCTTGATCGCCATGCCTCTCTCACTACTTGTCTCCATGCTTGTATTGAAATACATGGGATTAACCCTCAATACCATGAGTCTTGGAGGTATGGCTATCTCTATAGGTTCGCTGGTAGACGACGCTATCGTGGATGTAGAGAATGTATACAAGCATATGCGCGAGAATAAAGCCCTCCCACCCGACGAGCAACTACCCGTTTTACAAGTGGTGTTCCAGGCATCGCGCGAAGTACGTATACCGATACTTAACTCCACGCTTATCATAATTGTAAGCTTTGTGCCTCTCTTCTTCCTGAGTGGGATGGAGGGACGTATGTTGGTGCCACTGGGTATCGCTTTCATCGTTGCGCTTTTTGCCTCAACCGTCGTTGCGCTTACCCTTACACCGGTACTTTGCAGCTACCTTTTAGGCAACCAGAAGAGTAAGAATCTACGCGAATCCATCGTGGCTCGTAAATTGAAAGAAGGATACGCAAACCTGTTGAACAAGGCGCTCATCCATAAAAAAGCTGTGTTGGGAAGCACCTTCGCCCTGCTTATTTTTGCCATAATAGTATTTGCTTCATTGGGACGGAGCTTCCTCCCCCCCTTCAATGAAGGCTCTTTCACCATCATGATTAGTTCCATGCCGGGAATCTCGCTTGAAGGTTCAAACGAGATTGGACTGAGGGCTGAAGAGCTGCTGATGCAGATACCCGAAATACAGACTGTAACCCGCAAGACCGGTCGCGCTGAACTCGACGAACATGCCCTCGGCATAAACGAATCAGAGATAGAAGCTCCCTTCAAACTAAACGGACGAAGCCGCGAGGAACTAACCGCTGAAGTAAGGGCCAAGCTCGCCACCATTAATGGAGCGAATATTGAGTTAGGTCAGCCCATTTCCCACCGTATCGACGCCATGCTATCGGGTACTCGTGCCAACATAGCCATCAAGGTATTCGGCACAGACTTAAATAAGATGTATTCTATCGGGAAGCAGATACAAGCTGCCGCATCCGATGTGGAAGGTATTGCAGACCTGAATGTGGAACAGCAGATAGAGCGACCTCAATTAGCAATCACGCCTCGTCGCGAGCTAATGGCTCGTTATGGGGTAACCCTTCCCGAACTGGAAGAATTTGTCAGTGTGATGCTCGGTGGAGAAGTAGTCGGGCAGGTGTTTGACGACGGAAAGTCCTTCGACCTTACCCTCAAGACCTCAGATGCCGGGCGTTCCACCATGGAAGAAATCGGCAACCTGACGATAGATGCCAACGGCACAAAAATACCCCTCAGTTACGTAGCAGATATCCGCTCGGTAGCCGGTCCAAATACCATCAACCGCGAAAATGCCGAACGCAAATTAGTAGTAAGCGCCAACGTGGAAGGTCGTGACCTGCGTGGAGTAGTGAACGATATTCAAGCCCGCATAAACGAGCAACTCACGCCTCTACCTGAAGGTTATAGAATAGAGATGGGCGGTCAGTTCGAGAGTGAGCAGGCAGCAAGGCAAACCCTGATGCTGGCATCCATCCTCTCGCTCTTGGTAGTCTTCCTCCTCCTTTTCCATGAGTTCAAAAGTGCAAAGGAGAGCGGGGTGATTCTGCTGAATCTTCCATTGGCGCTGATTGGCGGTGTGCTGATTCTATGGCTTACCAAAGGCGAAATAAGTATCCCGGCCATTATCGGCTTTATCTCGCTCTTCGGTATTGCAACCCGTAACGGTATGCTCTTAGTCAGTCACTACAAGCAACTAATAAGTGAAGGTATGGATCGCAATAAGGCTGTCATACAAGGCTCCTTGGACCGTCTGAACCCCATCTTGATGACGGCTCTCTCTTCCGCCTTGGCACTCTTTCCCTTGGCACTGCGGGGAAATCTGCCCGGCAATGAAATTCAAAGCCCGATGGCAGTCGTCATCCTCGGCGGCCTCCTTACCTCCACCTTCCTCAACGCTTTCATTATCCCCATTATGTACAAAGAGTTGAAGAAATCGGAATAATATAAATGATTATTCTATGATCTGATTTTATTCATTAATACGTTTTGAAAGGGTTCTCGGGTAAGTTTGCTTTCTATCCAAGACAGGAAATCGAAAGTTTTGAGTAATTGGCGTTCATATTTGCTTTGCTGTATCTTCTGAATATCCTTGCGGAACTGCTCCCAAAGTTTGAGGCGGTTTTTTTCGTAAGAAGGAAGAGGATAGGCCTGAACAAATTTGAACACCAACTTCTCTGTAATATAGGATTGCTTCTCGTAGCGAATGTTTCGCTTGATGGACTCAATTTCATTTTCAAAGAAATCGTAGTTACCAAGTTCTGCCTGCAGAATAAGATTAACTAAGCGAGCCGTTTTGTAGGAAGGTAAAGCATAGTATAATTTCCCAGAACTGAATACTTCCTTCATGCTCTTACGAGCCAGGGTATATTCGTTTGTACTAATATAAAGGATGGCGGCGCCGAGATGTAACTTTAGCTGATCTTCCAAACCTAACAGGTTCTTTTTCCTGAAGAGGCTCTCGTCCGCTTTGCGCATCAATTCTTTGGCTGTTTTAAATTCCCCCGTATGAATTAAGCGGGAAGATTCATAGTTGAATCTTAAAACCTTTACACTTAAAACAAACTCAGTGGCATAATCACTCTGCTCAATCTCTTCTAATTTAGAGAGGAAGAAAGGCATTTCCCTGTAAATCCCGGCTATTTGCAGACTATCAAGAATACCCCGGATAGCACTCAGATAATAAATAGGTGGATTGAGCAACAAGTGCTTGTTTTCCTCAAAGAGACTGATTAGCTCCTGATAGAAGCGGATAGCCGATTTATAATTTCCGGAATTAAGATAATAAGTAGCCTGGAAAAGGAGGTGCAATTTCTCTGCTTCAAACCCCCTGTACGAACTATTGGCAATGAGATGCAGCTCGCTTAGCACCAAATCGTTTAAATCCTCCTTCTGCTTATCCGAGCGGGCATATCCCTTATAGATAAGCCGATGCTTAAGAATATCATACAACTGCACATGCAGGTTGATATTCCTTGAATACTTCATCACCTCTTGAATCTTCATTTGCTTATTCACTAATTCTCGCTCATTAATCCCCTCGAAATCGAGAGCACTCAAGTATTGCAGTTCCGTGCGCCGGATCAGTTGAAGCAATAAATCGTATTCAAAGTCTTTTGCCAGTCGCTTTGCTTTATTGAGCTCGTCAATGGCATCCTCAAAAAGTTCCCTCTCAAACAAGATAGACGCCTTTGAAATCTTATTGCAAATATCCGTTTGCACATCCTGTTTCTTCCTCAACCTCAGTAAGCAATCCATCAACACTGTATAAAGATGCTTAGCTGTCATTTCAAAACTCTTCCCACCCTGCTCCTTTTCAAACCGCTCGAAAATTTCATCCGGCGAACTATGCGTATCCAACAAATCAAACAACGAAAGATACACTTTATCACCGCTCTGTAAATTAGACCACAAGCGGAAATATCGCTTTTCCGCTTTGGTCAGAGACTTAACAAGAATAAGCAAAGAATCCGTTTTGTTCATATTTAATAGAAAGGGCTATAAACCGACAATTCCGTAATAGATACATAAGGAGATACATTACCACGTCTGTTCAGTGCGTGAGCATCGCCAATTATTCTGACAGCTTTTGTTTTTATCGGTTTAAAAGAGATAAAATATTCGATGAAATGAGGCTGCTGATAGATATTCGTCGGGTGTGATAATACGGGATCAACCGTTATTTCTTCCGCATTAGTCCAATAACCGTTTTCATTCAAATACTGTACGGTCAGAGAAGAATACCAACCTCCATTTTCTATTAAACCTATATGGTATCCAATATGTCCGATGGATTGTTGTTCCTCCCATCTATATCCAAAATAGTCTATCTTGGGGTAGGATACATTATTCAGTATACTATAATAAACACTATGCTCCCCTCGTAACTTACCATCTCTTATCACTTCGATAGAAGTAGCATCGCTCGTTTTTCCAGCGGAATATCCCATGGATTCCCTTACAGCCTGATTCATTTCAGGTACATTTGTCAATATTTCAGCAGCCGATAAAGCCAGATTAGCAGGTCTTATTCTAATATTCATCTTTTGCGAATGCGTTACATCAGGGGTCACCATGTTTATTTCCACAGGGAAGTTGCCTGTTTCGGTAGTTAACCCGATGAAAGCTCCATTTTTAAATTCCAAACATTTAGGCAAGACGCCTTTAACCTCCCATTTTACTTTTGCCGTATTACCAGATACAGGCAGTACATACGAAATTCTTTCTCCGGCATTCATAACCGGGAGCGGCGCTTTTGTAAATTCTATCGGAGGATAAAATGTGGATTTTGTTTGAATGGTATAAACATTATTCTTCAGGCTTCCACCATTCTTAAGTATTACTTTTCCCGCCAATGCTGTGGTACGTTTTGCCATATCCAGAAGATATCCGTCGGGTAAATCATAGCGGGTAACGTTTTTGTACGTATCATTGAAAGGTAATGTCCATCCTTCAACAGGTAAAATCAATTCAGTGGGCAAACCCTTCGTTCCATTCATCACTCCAAAAAGGCCGCATACAGTCGCAGTCTGATTATCGGCATCGAAGCCAATTGCACAAGCCAGGTCGAGCGTTTTTTGAAAGTCACCTTCTCCATACAACATAGCAAGAACGGCGCATGCACCGTTTAAGATAGCATTCCATTTTGTTCGGGTTTCATCCGGTTCGTTGTAGTAGTATTTATCACGCATTTTTTCTCTGGCAACCTTCCAATCCTTAGGATATTGCTTATGAAAAGCACGCATATCGTCAATGGCTTGTCTGAATCGCCCATTTGCAGGAAGATGTTGGTATCCAATATTTATTAATTTATTGATATCATTTTCAAAGAAAGCCGCTGAATACAGAGCGCCATAAAACATCGTAGGCTCTACTCCCCAATCTTCATTAGTTATCCGTGCCCCCCAGTCGGATTTTGCCACGGCGTAGTCAACCATACCCGGTGCTGTAACCGCCCATATTTCATTTATTAACTGCGGGTCTATCTGGAACCAATGGGGATTAAAGTCTTTAAAACCAGTAGCTGGAGGAGTTAGCCCTGAATGCATTAACCCCAAGGCAGCTCTATTGGCAATCCATACATAATCTCTAACATGGTACTTCCATGCCTCAGCGAGTTGTGCGTAAGTGGGTTCTACTCCATGTTTCTCCATTTGAAAGAGATACATATATTCGAAATCGGTATCATCATCGGAATACCCGCCTTTCATCTCTTTCAGTCTTTCCAGATTACGGCCGTATCCATAAGGAAAGGTTTCCGGCCCTGGGTTATCTAAATAGACATTCTCATGAGGAATGCCATATATGTTCCCGATGATTTGTCCCAACCATGAAGCATATATCTTATCTTCAAGTACGTCAGCAGAAATCCGTTTTGTCTGTGAAACAACCGTTTGCCCTATAAGGCAAACAACAAAAAATAAAAATAATTTACGTGCATGTGCCATGGTGAATATAGATTTTAAGTTTAACAATATATTACAAAATTAATCTTACTAAATTGGATAAATCACCGAAAATTTATACAAAAAAAATAAACCCAAAATCAATTTTTATTCTAATGGATATAGTTTGAGTTTATCTGATCATTGATTCTTTTATCTTTTTTCTTGTTTTGCATCCTTTAATTTTGTAACATCATTGATATTCTATCCGGAAGAACTATCAATTTTGTTTTTATAATAAAGAAGATATAACCTAAATTTATTTGCCTATGGTTGTATATTAATAGAAAACTACACAGCAAATTCCAGAATGTGGAATTTGCCATCTGTTATAATTATGTATGAATGAATATAAAATAATCTTATCTAATATTAGAGGTATAGTAATCACGCATATTTCATCAAAAATAATACTAAATATATGAAAAACAATGATGTAGGATATAGCCATATCCACCTTTTTAGAAAAACAGTTCGTACTACGACAGTCATCGCCCTCCTGTTTTTATGTTTCATCTGCGGTATATCCGCTCAAGGGAAAAGCATTACCGGAACGATTACCGACAGCAATGGGGAGCCGATTATCGGCGCCAATGTTGTGGAAAAAGGCACCACTAACGGTATAATTACAGACTTAGATGGCAAATTCAGTCTACAAGTTTCTGCTAATGCCATCCTGCAAATATCCTATATAGGATACACCCCAAAAGAGATACCAGTAGGAAATAACACCAACTTTGCCATAACCCTGGAAGATGATTCAAAGGCTTTGGAAGAAATCGTTGTTGTTGGATACGGCGTTCAGAGAAAACTTAGTGTAACCAATGCTATAAGCAGCATCGGTTCGGACGATATTTCAGAACGTAATTCAACCAATGTTAATCAAGCCTTACAAGGCAAACTTCCGGGATTGACTATTATAGATGGAGGTGGAGCACCTGGTGAAGAAAGTTTAACCATGAGAATTAGAGGTATAACCTCCTTAAATGATAATAACCCCTTAATATTAATTGATGGTGTTCCAGGGAGCTTATCTCAAATCAATCCAGTTGATATCGAGTCTGTTTCTGTTCTGAAAGATGCAGCTTCTGCTGCTATTTATGGTTCAAGAGCTGCCTCAGGTGTAATCCTGGTGACAACCAAAGCACCTAAAGACGGAAAACTTTCAATTTCATATAATGGCTATTTTGGAATTGCCCGAACGAATAACCAGCCTGAACACATGGATGCCGTAACTTACATGAATCATCAAAATGCTGCATATATGAATACGTATGGATATGAATACTACTCGCAGGAAGAAATCACTCAATGGCCTGCAAATCATGCGCGTGATCCGGAACAATATCCAGTTCCCAATGATTGGCAAAATGTTATGTTCCGGTTGGCTCCTCAGCATAGTCATACACTTACTTTAAGTGGGGGTAGCGATAAAGTCACAAACAGGATTTCATTTAGGTACATGAATCAGGAAGGTGTTCTTCCAAATTATGGATTCGGCGTTCAGGAACTAAGAGCGAGAAATGAATACAAGGCGAGCAAAAGATTAACACTTAGTTCAAACCTTAATCTTCGCTTCAGTGATCGTAGAGCGCCTTATAATCAATGGGAGTCTTATAATCGTATGTGGCAAAACAGCCAATGGGGAGTACCCTATTATAGCGATGGTTCATACGGTTTGACAGTTGACAGCTACAGCCCTCTTATTCAAATAAACGAAATGGGAAAAGGAGAGGCAAAAAGTCTTTATTTGTCAGGCATTTTCAGAGGTGAATTTCAGTTGATAGATGGTTTGAAGATTAATGGTCAATATTCGACTCAACGTAATTATTTAAATTGGCTTGAGTTTAACAACAAATACGATTTTACCGACAAGCTACATCCTGACAGAAGAACATTTAATACGCTTAACAAAATGGCGGATTATAGAAATAGTTCGCAGGAAGATGGACTTGATTTACAATTAGTATATAATAAGACATTTGGCAAGCATACGTTAAGTGGCATATTAGGATATTCCGAAATACATTATACAAGCGACTGGATAGAAGGTTATCGGCAGGATTTTTATAATAATGAGCTACAAAGCCTTTCTTTGGGCGCTGACGATGCAACACAATCTGCTGAAGGAGGGAATTCGGAATGGGGATTACGCTCCTACTTTGGGCGTATAAATTATGAATATGATAGCAGATATCTTTTTGAAGTAAACCTCAGGTACGATGGTTCTTCCCGATTTGCCAAAGGTCATCAATATGGCCTTTTCCCATCGCTCTCTGTTGGATGGCGCATTTCAAATGAAGGCTTTTGGGAGCCATTAAAAGAAGTTGTCAATGAGTTTAAACTGAGAGGCTCATGGGGATCCGTTGGCAGCCAACAAGTTGGTCTTTATTCATTTATGAAAACATATAATCAAAGTAATTATCTATTGAACGGAACTTTGGCATCCGGTTATAGGCAAAGAAACATGGCAAGTGAGGATATTTCATGGGAAACTACTACCCAGTTGAACTTAGGTATTGACGCTTATCTGTTTGACAGCAAAGTGAACTTATCATTAGATTATTACAATAAAAGAACAGAAGACATTTTGCTTTTGGTACCCATTCCTGCAATAATCGGCCTTTCAGCAACCAACCAAAATGCCGGAGTCGTTGAAAATAAGGGCTTCGAATTTATAGTGGGAACTCGTCATACTTTTGGTGATTATAAAGTTGAATTCAGTCTTAATGCAAATTACAACCAAAATAAAGTGATAGATCTCGCCGGAACCGGGCCGCATATATCTGCTTATGGGAATAGTGATTCGCGAACAATTACAACGGAAGGATATCCAATCAGATCTTTCTACGGATTTGAAACGGATGGGTTTTTCCAAACTCAGGAAGAGGTTGACCATTATGCAAAATGGGATGGTTCTGTAGGACCTGGAGATATTAAGTATGTCGATCAAAATGGTGATGGAGAATTAACTCCTGATGATTATGTTATATTTGGAAGTGAAATGCCTGATTGGACATTTAGTTCAAATATGTCTGTTGCATGGAAGAATCTAAAATTAGATTTATTCTGGCAAGCTGTTACCGGTTCTGAGAAGTTGATGACTGGAGCCATACTTGAACATGGAATTTGGGGTGGTTTTACCCATAAAGAATGGGCTGATTACTGGACTCCTGAAAACCGTAATGCAAAATACCCCAGACCAACAAAGTACACCATGAAGAATGCCCAAATATCCGATTTTTCTATGCTCGATGGTAGCTACTTACGTTTGAAGAATGTCAGACTTTCTTATGATATTCCGAAAAATATATGTGACCGGTTACATATTGGTTCAATAAATGTATATGCATCGGCAACAAACTTGCTGACACTCTCTGTATTAAATAAATACAATATTGACCCTGAAATGATAGAAAGAGGTCAGGAATCAAGTTTTCCGCAATCTTCAGTTACAACAATAGGGCTTAATGTAAACTTTTAAACTATAAAATAATGAAGGCTTATAAAATATTATACTTTAGTTTTCTTGCACTGATATTCGCATCGTGCAGTGGAGATTTATTAAATCCTCTTCCTAAAGACAGATTGGCGAGTGATTTGTTCTGGAAAACAGAGGGAGACGCAATTTATGCATCAAACGGGATTTATTCAATATTGGGCAGCCAATGGAGATATACCTCCATGGATGCGTATTCAGATTTGGCACACTTCATTCTGCAATGGAGATCTGAATCGCAAATTGAGAAAAACACATTCGATGCCAGCAATAACGTTGTTGCTGATGAATGGACTTATTATTATACTATTATCCAAGCAGCAAGTTCTTTTCTCGACAATGTTGATTTGGTGGAAAGTATGAATGAAAATCTGAGGAACAGATTGAAAGCAGAAGCAAAAACATTACGCGCTTTTGCCTATATTAATCTGGTCATGTTGTATGGCGATGTTCCTTTAGTAAAAACGGGTTTGAACGTTGAAGAGGCAAAAGCACTCAGCCGCAACCCTGCAAATGAAATCTGGGATTTTATTTCTCAGGAATTAACTTCGGCAGCAGCGGATTTACCCGCAGTACAGCAGGAAAATGGAAGAGTGACCAAAGGGGTTGCACTGGGGCTAAAAGCCAGAGCAATGCTATACGCCGGAAAATATCAGGAAGCAAAATCAGCAGCTAAGTCGGTAATGGATCTTGGAGTATACAAGATTTATGATTCATACGCCAATTTATTTGATTATGCAGGTGTAGGAGCTTCTGAAATAATGTTTGCCAGACAATATGCTCAAAATCTGAGTCCACATTCAATTTTTGCGTTTTATACTGCAAATAGTCTTTACACTCAACAATGTCAGGTTGTTCCAACGAAACCTCTGGTTGATGCCTATTTAATGAAAACAACAGGTCTGCCCATTGATGATCCTGCAAGTGGATTTGACCCGAGGAATCCTTATAAAGACAGAGATCCGAGATTAAGTCATACCATTTATGTAAGTGGTGATATATTAACCGATGGTAAGGTGCTAAATACTTTGCCTAACAATGGATCAGGGGATGATATTAGAAGCTCAGCAGAAAACGTAACATCTACCGGTTGGTATGTCAAAAAATATGTGAGCAATGCTGATTATGCCAATCCATGGAATTGTGGGGTAAGTTTGATTTATTTACGGTATGCTGAAGTTTTGTTGACTTATGCGGAAGCAAGTGTTGAACTCGGAGAGTCGGAGATTGACCAATCAGTATTGGATGCGCTGAATCAATTAAGAAATCGTGAAGATGTGAAGATGCCTCATGTAACTACCACGAATCAAACCGAACTGAGGAAAATAGTTCGCAGGGAGAGAATGGTAGAACTTGCATTGGAAGGACACCGGCTCTACGACATAAGAAGATGGCATATCGGAGAGGAGGTTATTCCTGGTACAGTAAAAGGTATGACATATGAGAGTACCCCGGGCGGAGCTTTAGTAACTGTAGAAATGAGTGGTTATGTGAAAGAGTTTAAGCCTGACAGACATTATTTGTGGCCAATTCCATTTAGGGAAATAGACTTGAATCCAAATCTCAAACAAAATCCAGGATATTAATGATATTATGGTGTAAATAATAATAAATAATTTATTTTTGTCTCATTAAAACATTCTATTTAATAGTGAAGAAGCTACAGCAATCAAAAATTTTGGTAGTAGGCAGTAGTAATACTGATATGGTAATAAAGACTGGGCGTCTCCCCCGAGCGGGGGAGACGGTGCTCGGGGGGACGTTCTTTATGAACCCCGGAGGAAAAGGGGCTAACCAGGCGGTGGCAAGTGCACGTCTGGGTGGACAGGTGGCGTTTATCTGCAAAACGGGGAGTGATATCTTTGGGCATCAATCTCAGCAGTTGTTTGAAGAGGAGGGCATTGATACTTCATATATCTTGTCGGACAAACGGAATCCTTCAGGGGTGGCTCTGATTACGGTGGACGAGGAGGCGGAGAATTGTATCGTGGTGGCCTCGGGTGCTAATGCAAATTTGCTGCCTACGGACTTGTCTGCAGCTATCGATGCGATCAAACAGGCAGACATTCTACTGATGCAATTGGAAATTCCCATGAAGACAGTGGAATATGTGGCTGAAATTGCTTTCAACGAGCAAAAGAAAGTAATCTTGAACCCTGCTCCGGCACAGACTTTATCCCCCAAACTACTCCAGCACTTGTATCTTATCACGCCGAATGAAACGGAAGCGGAAATGATTTCGGGCGTACGGATTACCGATAATGAGTCGGCCGAGGAAGCGGCAAAAGTGATTGCCGGCCTGGGAGTGCAACATGTGATTATCACCTTAGGCTCGAAGGGGGCTTTGGTGTATTACGACCATACGACGGAGATAATTCCATCGGTAAAGGTGGAAGCGGTAGATACCACAGCCGCAGGCGATGTGTTCAATGGCGCCTTGGCGGTGGCTCTTTCCGAAGGTCGCTCCATGGCAGAAGCTGTTCGCTTTGGATGCAAGGCAGCGGCCATTTCGGTAACAAGGGTAGGCGCCCAATCATCAGCTCCCTACCGGAACGAGGTGGATATCTTTTAATAAGAAGCTAATTTTGTGAATATCTTATGAAAAACAATTGAATATGAAGAATCTAATTTTATCGGCTGCTTTACTGTCTGCCATCTTACTATCGTGCACGCCCTCGGCTTCAGAAAAGAAGTCCGTGGCCATACCTGCTACAGTAACTCTCTCGAAGAACGTTCTAATGGATAAAATAAAAGGGGGATGGGCCGGACAAACCATTGGATGCACTTTTGGCGGCCCAACAGAATTTAAGTATCCGGGAACCATGATACAGGATTATACCCCTATAACCTGGCCCGATAGCTATATTAAATGGTATATGGAGAATCAGCCCGGACTTTATGACGATATCTATATGGACTTAACCTTTGTAGATGTGTTCGATCGCTTAGGTTTGGATGCACCGGTTGACTCCTTTGCTGTTGCTTTTGCTACGGCAGGATACACCCTTTGGCATGCCAATCAGGCCGCCCGCTATAATATCCTGCAAGGTATTATGCCTCCTAAATCCGGACATTGGCTATACAATCCGCACTCTGAGGATATAGACTATCAGATTGAGGCCGATTATGCCGGACTGATGGCGCCCGGATTGCCGAATGCCGCTTCCGATATCTCGGATAAGATAGGGCATATTATGAACTATGGCGACGGCTGGTATGGCGGTGTATATGTGGGAGCCATGTATTCACTCGCTTTCGTGTCGGATGATATCGAGTTTGTTGTATCGGAGGCCTTGAAGACTATTCCCGAGCAAAGCATCTTCTATCAATGTATGGCCGATGTAATCCGCTGGCATAAGCAATATCCCAATGACTGGAAGCAATGTTGGGCTGAATGTGAAAAGAAGTGGAGTTCGGACGTTGGTTGCCCCGATGGTGTATTTGTTCCGTTTAATATTGACGCCGTTATCAATAGCGCCTATATTATTATCGGTCTATTGTATGGCGAAGGGGACTTTTACAAGACGATAGACATATCTACCCGTTGCGGACAAGACTCAGACTGTAATCCGGCCTCTTCAGGAGGTATCTTGGGAACTATTCTGGGCTATGACAAGATACCGGCTTACTGGATGAAGAACCTGAAGGAAGTAGAAGATATAAATTTTGCCTATACGACTATCTCGCTAAATAAGACCTACCAGATGAGCTTCAACCAAGCATTGCAAGTGATTGAACGGAACGGAGGCAAGGTAAGCGAATCTGAGGTAACCATTGCTTATCAGCAGCCGGTGGCTGTTCGCTACGAAAAGGGTTTTGCAGGACATTATCCTACAGAGCGTATCCGTGTAAGCAAACCTATCACGGATGTTGGCGAGGTGGAATTTGAGGGCATCGGCATTATCTTCAAAGGTAGTGTCCGAAGCAATGATGGACGAGATGATAGTTATGTGGCCAGGGCAGAAATGTATATCGACGGACAATTAGCTGAATCGGTCAATCTTCCTGCAGCATATCACGACCGTCGCCATGATTTGTTCTGGAAGTACCAGCTTCCCAAAGGCAAGCATACCGCTACCTTCAAATGGCTGAATCCTAAGGCAGGAATAAGCGTCAGTTTTGGTGAAGCAATTGTTTACTCGGATGCGCCTTTACAGGTCATTCATCAATGAATCTATTTCCACTTAAATTAATACAATTATGTTTATCGTACAAAATTATTCCTTGGCCATTCTATTTTGTTTCGTTACGATGCTCTGCTGGGGATCGTGGGGGAACACACAAAAGCTTGCCTCTAAAACATGGCGGTATGAGTACTTTTACTGGGATTATGTAGTAGGAGTATTGCTATTCTCCATCCTTTCTGCCTTTACTTTAGGCAGTTTTGGAGCTGAGGGGCGTAGTTTTCTGGCTGACTTGGCGCAGGCCGCTCCCGTGAATCTGGGTAGTGCATTTCTGGGAGGTGTGATCTTCAATGCGGCTAACATTCTGTTGGCAGCAGCTATTGCCATTTGTGGTTTGTCGGTTGCTTTCCCTGTCGGCATCGGACTCGCACTGGTACTGGGCGTTTTGGTGAATTATTTTGGAGCAGCAAAAGGTGAACCTCTTTATATCTTTATAGGAGTTGCGTTGATAACAGTTGCCATTATCCTGAACGGACTTGCCTATAAGAAAGCCTTAGTGGGAACAAAAAAGCTGTCCACTAAGGGGATACTTATCTCAATAGCTGCCGGTGTGATTATGGCTTTCTTTTATCGATTTGTAGCCGCTTCTATCGATTTGGAGAACTTTGCTTCTCCGGCAGCAGGTAAACTGACACCCTATACGGCCGTCTTTATCTTTGCCTTAGGCGTTTTCTTCAGCACTTTCATCTTTAATACAATAGCGATGAAACATCCGGTGGAAGGAGATCCCATCTCCATATCCGGTTATTTTAAAGGGAAGTCCTTCACTCATTTCGTTGGTATCTTGGGAGGCGTTATCTGGTGCATCGGACAATCATTCAGCATGATTGCATCCGAAAAAGCAGGGGCTGCCATCTCCTACGGCTTAGGTCAGGGAGCCACCTTAGTCTCTGCCTTATGGGGTATCCTCATCTGGAAAGAGTTCAAAGGCGCTCCTAAAGTCTCCAACGAACTAAACATAGGTATGTTTATCCTATTTATCATAGGCTTAGCATTCCTTATTTATGCAGGTGCCTGATACAGGCTTTATATGGCTAACCGAGCCATTAAGTAGCAGACTGTAGATTCGGCTCCCTGGTTCAGGTTTATATTATTTTCTTCCAGTCCATCGTAGCAACCACCGCTTGCCGGATTATAGATAATTTGGTGGAGGTGGTTGTTTCCGAGGAACCAACTGAAGGCAATGTGTTGCCTGGCTAAATAAACAGGGTCTTTAAATACCTGATAAAAGGTCTGGAGGGCAATTACCGTACCGGCGATGTCAATGGGCTGCTCTCCATATTTTTGACCTATCCGTTCTTTTTGCAGCCAGCCTTTGTTGGAGATTACGCGTATCTGATTGTCTGTAAATATCTTTCCCAACAAGAAGTTGAATGAGACTTTAGCCGTTTCTTTATAGGTAGCATTGCCTGTAACTTTGTAGGCATATAGCAGGCTTTCGGAGAGTACACTATTGTCGTAGGTTAGATAGGCTTCAAACCATGACCACTGATTCTCTTTGTTTTGATTGTAGCAACTGACAAGTTTATCGGCCAACTGGCTGATCAGGGTATAGATTTCCTTGGATGGGTAGGTTTTGTAATAGTAGCACAGACCTTCCAACGCAAAAGCAATACTTCGTGGGGAACGCATCCGGCTAATCATACCAAGCGTTTGTTTGAAAACCTCTACGGCCTCCAATGTCCAGGTATCGGGAAACTCTCCGGCAAAGGAGATAAAGTTGCCTAAGGCCATAATAGCGCGCCCGTTGCTATCTCCCAAGCCTACTTCCTGATTCTGGGAAGTAAAATGCACATCCTTGTCTACATAGTTCAGGAAAGTACCGTCCGGCTGCAAACAGAACCGGATATAATCCACGTATTTCTTTATATACTGCTCGCTTGAAGCATCTTTCTTTTCAAAATAGGCCTGACATAAGGACATCAGGGCACGAGCATTATCATCTAACGTATAACCTGTACGAATATCAGGACGATTTCCTCTTGCAAACTGAATCATGCCGAAGCCATGGCTCATCCTTTTTATATGGGTAGTATTTACCGGAGGCAGGGAATAAATAAGCGGATCCTTGCTTCCTGTCTTCTCGTCGAATAAGCGAACGTATGAAATGGCTGCGTTCTCCCAAGCGGTAGAAGCCGTTTTCTGCAGTCCGGCTATCCTCATTCTTGACCTTAGTTTGTCATTGAAGAGTAAGCGGTTTGTCGCTTTGGCTAATTGTTCGGAATTATTGAAATCGAATATCATACCGGAATTATCTTTCAGCAGTTCCAAAGCATGAGGGATAGGAGTTGCAATAATCGGACATCCGCAACTCAGAGCATAAACAAAAGTTCCACTTA